>NZ_JBISBU010000032.1:0-59788 GCF_044385805.1 Haloferula sp. A504 | reverse complement strand
GACCGGTCCGCGAGGATCCGGTCTGGGATCGGCTGGCCAAGGTCTGCCGCGAGGCGGTTGCCGATCCGGATTGCGGCAACGTGCTTTGTTTTCTTCCCGGAACGCACGAGATCCGGCGGACCGTTTCCGCCATCCAATCCGCCACCTGGAGTCGCGGGTGGTCGGTGATGCCGCTCTACGGCGGATTGTCGCCGCAGGCCCAGGAGGCCGCCATCGCACCGGGTGGCGGTCCGAAGATCATCGTCTCGACCAACATCGCCGAGACCTCGCTGACCATCGATGGCGTCCGCACGGTGATCGACGCCGGTCTCGCGCGGATTTCCAGCTTCGATCCGCGCCGGGGGATCGGGACGCTGATGGTTGAGAAGATCTCGCGCGCCGCCGCCGAGCAGCGGGCAGGCCGGGCGGGACGGACCGCGCCCGGGCGCTGCTTCCGGCTGTGGAGCGAAGCCGAGCACGCCCGCCGGGCGGAATTCGAGACCGCGGAGGTCCATCGGGTCGATCTGGCCGAGGCGGTGCTGTTGCTCAAGGGGGCCGGGCAGGCCGACGTTCGGGACTTCCGCTGGCTGGACCCGCCCGGGGAGACCGCGCTGCAACGGGCGGAGGGCTTGCTTCGCGATCTGGGTGCCTTGGACGGGAACGGGGAACTCACCGCGGAGGGGCGGGCCATGGCCGGGTTGCCGCTGGAGCCGCGCTACGCCCGCTTGATGCTGGCGGGGGTGGAACAGGGATGCGTGGCGGAGATGGCCTTCGTCGGTGCGGCGGTGCAGGGGGAGGGCGTGTGGTCCGGAAAAGGGGAAGGCATGCGGCACTTCGTCGAGGACGGCGACTACACCGATTTCCAAGCCGAGTGGCGCGGATTCGATGCCGCCGAGGGCATGAACTTCGACCCCGGACGAGTGTCGGCTCTCGGAGTCCACGGGCGCGCCGCCCGGGAACTCGCGAAGGGCTTCGAGCGACTCAAGCGACTCGCTCGGGCCCGCGGATGGTCATTTGAAACGATCGATTGGAACAAGAATCGCGAGGCGGTCTGCCGGGCAATTCTCGCGGGGTTCAGCGACCGTGTTGCCGTTCGTAGCAGTCGCTCGACTTTGGCCTGTCGGGTCGTCGGAAGGCGACGCGGAAGGATGGATGAGCGGAGTGCCATCGATGTGGACAAGGTGTTGGTTGCGGCCGAGATGACGGAGGTTCAATCGAAAGATTTAAACGTGCATTTACGAAAACTTACAGCCATTGACCACCAACAGATTGCGAATTTATTACCGAAGGATTTGAAGGTTCAAAATGGCGTGGCTTGGGACGAGGCACGACGGTGCGTGGTCGCCCGTGAACAGACTCTTTACCGGGATCTGGTGCTGGAGTCTCGGGACAGCGACCACGAGGTAAACCTGGACGCGGCGGCGGCCCTGTTGGCGGAGCGCGTTTTGACCGATGAGCTTCGTTTGAAACGGTGGGATGACACGGTCGAGCAGTGGTGTTGGCGTCTTGGTGGCCTGTCGAAGTGGATGCCGGAATTGGAGCTGCCGGGATGGTCGGACAGCGACCGCGAGGCGGCGGTGGCGCAGATCTGTCACGGCGCGACGCGCTACAAGGAGATCAAGGATGCCGAGGTCTGGCCGGTTCTGCGGGAGTGGCTCAGTGCGCCCCAGCGGGCGGCGCTCGATGCCTACGCGCCGGAGCGGGTGAAGTTGGCCGGCGGCCGGGAGGCGAAGGTGCGCTATTCGGCCGACGGCGAGCCGGTGATCGGGGTGATGGTGCGGGACCTCTTCGGTCAGTGGACCACGCCGACGATCGCCGACGGGCGGGTCAGGCTGAAAGTGGAGGTGCAGGCGCCGAATCGCCGTCCGTGGCAGGTGACAAGCGATCTGGAGAGCTTCTGGCAGTCGGGCTACGCGCAGATGCGCAAGGATTTGGCCGGCCGCTATCCGAAGCATCCCTGGCCCGAGGATCCCCGCGGGACCGGGTAGCCGACCTGGCGATTTGGAGCTTGGATCGTGGGTCGGGGGACCTTCACTGGAGCGGTGATCATCATCCGGGTTCTCATCATCGTCTCCGCACTGATTTTGATCGGTGCGATGCTGGCCCGCTGGTGGTTCTGGGGTCGACTGAAGGCACGGGGTCAGCGGACCGAGTGTTCGCTGACCGTTGCCGAGTTGTACGAGCGTCTCGGGGTCGAGAAGAGGAAGGCCTCGGACCTGCGGGATGCGGCCGCGCTGGGTTCGGCGCTGCGGGACGGAGGGTTGCGGCTGATGGAGATGGAAGGTGCCGCGGTGGCCAAGCGTCGCCGCACGGGCTGGTGGAATCTGCGGATCCTGCCGGGGCTGCTGGCGCTGCTGCTGGTGTTTTCCTTCTTCTCCGGCAAGAAGCAGGCGGCCAGCTGGGTTCTCGGCGGAGGTGCGGCGCTCATCGCGCTTCACGTGGTGATGCGGATCGCGGCGATCGCCGTGGAGTTGGAGGCCGTGAAGCGGGGCTGGAAGAAGCTCGAGGAGAAGGGCGGCCTCAAGAAGATGGACGAGGCCGAGGCGGTGCTTCGTTGCGCGCGTGCGAGCGTGTGGGACACGGTGCTGCCGTGGTAGGTAGGGAGGACCGCCGATCTCCGAATCGGCAGGATATCTGGACGCTGCATTTGCCGATTCGGAGATCGGCGGTCCCTCACCGCTGCTTCTTGGGCTTTCCAAGAAATTCCTTCACCTCCTCCAGCGGGAAAGTGTTGAGGACGTCCTCCTTCCTCAGCCAGCCCTTGCGGGCGACGCCGATGCCGAACTTCAGGAACTGGAATTGCTCGGGGCGGTGGGCGTCGGGATTGAGCGAGGTGAGCACGCCCCGGTCCCGGGCCTTGCGCCACCAGCGCCAGTCCATGTCAAGGCGGTGGGGGTTGCAGTTGATCTCGATGATCGTTCCGGTCTCCGCCGCGCAATCGATGATCTTCTCGTGATTCACGGCGTAGCCGTCGCGGCGCAGCAGGAGGCGGCCGGTGAGGTGGCCGAGCATGGTGACGTGCTCGTTCTCCATCGCCCGGATGAGACGCCTGGTCATGGTCTTTTCATCGAGCGTGAAGGACCCGTGAACCGAGGCGACGGTGTAGTCGAGCCGGGCGAGGATATCGTCCGCGAAGTCAAGCGAACCGTCCTTGAGGATGTCGACCTCGCTGCCGGAAAAGATCCACAGTTCTTCGCCGTGGTTGTCGTTCCACGTGCCGATCTCCTCGACCTGCTTGAGCAGCCGCTCCTCGTCGAGCCCGTTGGCCTGGAACGAGGCCTTCGAGTGGTCGGCGATGCCGAGGTAGCGCAGCCCGAGTTCGATCGCCGCCCCGCCCATTTCCTCGAGCGTGGCGTGGCCGTCCGACGCGGTGGTGTGGTTGTGAAAGGTGCCGCGCAGGTTCTCGAGCTCGACCAGGCGGGGGAGCACGCCCTCGTCGGCGGCCTCGATCTCGCCGCGGTTCTCGCGAAGTTCCGGGGGGATCAGGTCGAGGCCCAGCGTGCGGTAGATGTCGCGTTCGTCGTGGACGGCGGGGATGGGTTCGTGCTGGGTCGCCTTGCCCGCCGCGGAGAATCCGTATTCGTTGAGCGAAAGCCCCTGCTTGAGGGCCCGCGAGCGGAGCGCGACGTTGTGCTCCTTGGAGCCGGTGAAGTACTGCAGGGCGAACGGATACTGGTCGTTGGAAACGGCCCGGAGGTCGCACTGCAGCCCGTTGTCGAGCCGGATCGAGCACTTGGTGTCGCCGCGGGCGATGACCTCGTTCGCCTGATCGAGTCGGGAGAACCATTCGGTCAGCTCGGCGGGCGAGTCGGTGGCGACGATGAAGTCGAGGTCGCCGACGGTTTCCCTGGACCGCCGCAGCGACCCGGCATACTGCGCACGCAGTACCTTGGGGTGGTCCCGCAGGGCCTCAAGAATCGTCTCGGCGGCATGGGTCGCGGTGTGGAGCCGGAAGCGGTCGGCGAACTTCTCCCGCCGCGCGAGAGCCTCGAGGATCTTCTGCTCGGTCTTTTTTCCGAAGCCGGACAGCTCCGCCACCTTGCCGTCCTCACAGGCCTGCTTCAGGGCCGGGAGGGAGTCGATGCCGAGCTTGTTGTAGAGGGCGGCGACCTTCTTCGGGCCGAGTCCCTCGACGTCGAACAGATCAAAAATGCCCGCCGGATACTCGGCCCGGAGCTTCTGGTGAAACTCCAGTTCACCGGTGGAGGCCAGTTCGTGCAGCTTGTCCTGCAGCGCCGCGCCGATGCCCTTGATGCCGTCGAGGTCGTTGTCGCGGGCGCGGGCCACAATGTCGCCGTCGAAGGAGCCGACGATCTCGGCACCCTGGCGGTAGGCGCGGATCTTGAAAGGGTTCTCGCCCTTCAGTTCGAGGAGCAGGGCGATCTCTTCAAGAACGGAGGTCAGGGTTTCGCGGGTGACGTGGGACACGCCCGAACTTGAAACCCGAATGCTCCCGATTCAAAGCTTAAGAATGGGTGAGTTGGGGCGGAGCGGGTCCAGCCGCCTTAGCCCCGGTTCGCCGCTTCGTTCCTCTCCGGGGGAGGCGGCGGGGGAGGCGAACGGTGCGCGTGGCGTGGGCGCTTTCAGGACTCCCGTTTTTCGTAGACCCGGACCCAGTCGATCTCGAGGTGGGCCGGGTAGTCGTCGGGATCGGCCTCGCCCACCCACTTGCCGCCGATCTGCATCGAGAAGATCAGGTAGAACGGCTGGTCGAAGGGCCATTGCGCCGCTCCCTTGTCCGGCACCTTCGGGTAGGTCATCGTCGGCTTGCCATTGACGGTGAAGACGATCTTGTTCGCATCCCATTCGGCGCCGTAGGTGTTCCAACCGTCGCGGTCGATCGGGGCGGTGGTGCCGCCGGTGTAGGTGTTGGCAGCGCCGAGGACCAGCGTGCCCGGGCCCGACTTGGTCACCCCCTCGGTGCCGGTGAGTGTGGTGTTCAGGGTTGCGGTCTGGTTGAAGACTTCGATGCCAGGCGGGCCCGTGGTCGGGGCGCTGAGTGTGAGCGAACCGCCGGTGCCGGGATCGAGGATCCAGTTGCCGTCGGCTCCGGCAGCGTCGCCGAAGATGATGCTTCCGATCGTGTAGCTGCCGTCGAGGGTGAGGGTTTGCTCACCGGTGATGTCGAGCAGGTGAATCGATGCTGACTGATCCGCGGCATCGGCGGGGCCGTCCGGCGACCAGTCACCGACCGTCGCCCAACTGCCCCCCGCCGCGTTGCCCCAGGTCCAGCCGGTCGGGGCGGCGTCCACCGCGAAGCTGACCTCCTGGGTTTCGCCCCAGTTGCCATCATGGCTGTAGCGAAAGATGACATGGGTGCGTCCGGCAGTGATGTCCGCCGGGGTCACGGCGTAGGAAACCTGAGGCAGGGCATTTCCCTGATAGCTGTCACCGGCGACCTCGACCCGGCTGGCATCGTCGGTGCCGTCCCACAGAACGATTCGCATACCGTAGAGATAACCGCTCCATGGTCGGTTCAGGACGGCGTCCATGGTGATCGTCTCTCCGGCCGCCAGCGGCGTCGGGTGCTCGTATTCGAGGACGATGGGATTTCCCCAACAAAACCCGCTGCCGGCTGCGCTGCCACCCGTGCCGCTCCAGAACGTCCACCCGCCTTCCGCGATGAAGGCGCTGGTGGTGCCGTAGTTGAAGGTGTCGGAGAAGACCACGTCAGCGCGGGAACGGTCCGCCCCTGAAAGGATGACGCATGCCAGCGCAAAGGCTGCCCGACGGAGGAGAACTCGACTGATTTTCGTGATGCACATCATTCGTTTCGCTTGGATCTGGCCAGAAAGTTGGAGTGAAAATACTATCCTTAGTGGTCGAACTCCCCGGGCTCCAACGCCGCTGTGGTGGTTTTCTCAACCAACCGGTGGTGCTTCTGATTCAGGGCGGTGGTCGTGCCCTGAACGACGCGGGGAGGGCCCGCAGTAGCAGACGAATCCTGAAGGAATGAAGACACGTTGCCCCGAAGTGCCGGAAGTCGGTTGAGATCGAACCCTCGTGGGTGGGTCGCCATGGTCGCTGCGGCCACTGTGACGAGAAGTTCCTGATCACGGAGGCGACGGTGGAAGACGGTGCCTCGGCTTCCTCGGGCGAGTCGATTCCCGTGCGCGAACTGATCCGCCGCATGGATGGCCGCGAGTGGTCCGGCCCGCTGGAGTGGGAGTTCAGCGGTAGTGACTTTGATGACCTCTACGCGCCCTACCTGAGCGGCGACGTGTGGCGGCTTGCGAAAGGCGTCGGTCGCCTCAAGGTGGAACTCGCGGTGCGCCTGCCCGAGGATGACGAGTCGGGCGCTCCAGTCCAACAGCGCCCCATGCCACAGGCCACGGCTTCTCCTGCTGCATCTGTCTTAGCCGATATCGGTTTCGGCGTCCGACCAGCGCAGCGGCATCGCTGGAGGTTCGGGAGACGTCAGGAGACTCGCCCGGCTGGTTGGTGGGGAAGACCGGTCCTGAGAAGCTTGTCTGTCGTCGATCCCGGGATACGGGAAGGTTGATCGTCCGCTCTTATTCAGAATCCGCAGGGGCAAGGCATGGCTTGTCTGCCGTGCCTGTCGAAGCCCACACTACTTCCTCAATGAATCTTGTTCGAACTGCCCTCGTTCTGCCGCTGATGGTCGCCGGGTCTCCCCGGGCCGCGCTGCTTCCGGACCCGGTGTTCAGCCGCGAAGCGACCTGGCATCTGCCGGGGGACGAGCGGGCGGTGGTGCTGCCGCCGGGAGACTCCGCCGTCGGTGAGATCCCGGTGCCCGGGCTTTCCGAGAAGGAGAAGGCGGCGGGCGGGGCCTGGCGGGGGATCCTGTCCGTCGATCTTTTTGGAACCACCGACGGAGCTCCGGGAAAGGTCGCGATCGAGGCACTGGACCCGGCCACCGGCGAGGTCTTCGCGACGACCGAAGCGGCGGTGCCGGGCGGTGTGGCGCCGCGGGCCGCCTGGGCGGTGATCGCCTCGTCCGAGCAGCCCGGCGCGGAGGGCGCCAAGGCCTTCGATGGCGATACCAAGACCGATTGGCATTCACGGTATGGAGGCGATCAGCCGAAGCCGCCGCACTGGATCGGTCTCGCCTTTTCCGCTCCGCGGCGGATCGACGGAGTGAGCCTGCTGCCGCGGCAGGGAGGCTTCACCAACGGCGTGCCGAGGGATTGGCGGGTGGAGGCCCGGCATGGAGGGAATGATTGGAAGGAGGTGGCCGCCGGATCGAGTGATCGGGCCGAGGTGGCGGACCGGCGCGGTCCGGTGGTGGTGAAGTTCGCGGAACCCATCGAGGCCGAGGCCGTGCGTTTCGTGATCGACCGCGACTGGAGCGGGGGTGGATTCGGAACGGCGGCGGAGCTGACTTGCGAGGGGATCACCTTGGAGGAGCGCAAGCCGGCGGTGGCGGCAGGGGCACGGGCCTGGCTGGAGGTGCCGCCGGAATTGATGAAGGCACTGCAGGGCAAGGCGTTCGGACTGCGTCTGACCAGCCGTGAAGGTATGGTCGTGGCCGCCGAGCCGCGCGCGGCCCGAATCCACCTCGAGCCGGGCGGCAAGCTCTTCGGGCGCTCCAATGGCGGCCTCGGGCCGGACAAACTCGGGGTTGGCCTGCTGGGATTCACCGCAATGACCGAGCACCGGCACACGGTGCTGTCGGTGATCGAGGTGCGCCCGGAGGGACCTGCCGCCAAGGCCGGCCTGCGGCGGGGCGATGCGATCGTTTCGGTGGGCGGGGTCCCCTTGACGGTGAACGACCTGGCGCCCGGCTGGACCTGGTTCCACGAGAGTCACGAAGCAGCACTCGGGCGGGCGATCGAGGCTGCGCTGGCCGCCGGCGAGACGAGCCTCGATCTCGGGGTCATCCGGGGCGGCAAAATCGTCAACCTGCCGGTCGAACTCGGGCGCACCCGGCCCTTCACCACGATGAATCCGAAGCAGGATCCGGAGGCGGCCCGGCTGGTGGACGACATGCTCGGGTGGCTCGTGAAGAACCAGCAGGAGGACGGGGCGTGGTCCGGCGACATCAAGCGCACGACCCTGGCGGGACTGGCCCTGCTGGCAACGGAGAAAGCCGAGCATGAGGAGCTCGTGAAGCGCGCGGTCGAGTGGTCGCTGTCACGCTTCGATCGCCCGGAGAAGCACGGCAATCTCGGCTTCTGGGGTGGCGCGTTCATGGGAATCCTCTACGCCGAGTGGCACCTGCGGACCGGCGATGAGCGGGTGCTGCCGCATCTCGAGGCGATGCGCGACTGGGCCTATGACGGTCGCCACATGAGCAAGTGGGACGTGCCCGCGCTCGGACACGGTCCCGACGGTCTTCCCTACGACCAGAAGGCCCTGGTGGCACCCGCCTGCCACCTGCTGGTCTTCGAGGCGTTGGCGATGCGCTGCGGGATGGAGGACCGGCTTTGGGAAATGCTCCTGCCCTACATGGAAATGTCGTGGTCCGATCCGGCGGACGGGGGTCACGGCGCGCTCGGCTACAACCGTTCCTACAAGGATCTCGGTGAGTTCTGGTCGCGCACCGGGTTGTTCGCGATGGCTTGCCACCTCCGGGGCGAACGTCCGGACATGCGGGACGCGATGATCGGGATCATGAAGGAGCGACATCCGTGGTTCCGCAACAGCCACGCCTACGGCGAGCCCGGCGGAGGACTTGGACTACTAGGATTGCAGTTGGTGGACCCCGACGGGTTTTCGGAAATGATGCGTGACTACGCGTGGTGGTTCTCGCTCGCCTGGCAGCCGGGCTACGGGCTGAAATTCACCCAGCCCCACATGGGAGCTCCCTACATGGGCGAGGATGACCTTTTCAACGCGATGTATGCGCTGGTGCTGCAGGCACCGAAGAAGTCGCTCCATCTCACCGGTCGCCGGCCGTGAGCATGTGCCGGCATTTTCGATCCCGACTGATCTACTTCCGATGAAATCGAATACCCCCCGACTCTTCCGACCGCAGGGGATGGGCACGCGGCTGGCGCTGTCGTGGCTGGCGGCCAGCCTGCTGGTGAGTGCCGCACCGGTCCGCAAGGTGAGCTACGAGCCGCTTGCGGACCCGGCGGCGGCTTCACGGGCGAACCTGTTCCTCGACGCGCGAGTCACGGCGAGCGGGCACTGGGACTCGCAGACGCCCGACCGCGCGGTGAACGGCAATCGCGACGTGTCCGATCACTGGGCCTGCGAAAATCTGCCGGTGTGGCATCAGGTGGACCTTGCTGAGCCGACAAGCCTGTCGGTGGTCCACGTCTGGCCGTACTGGGCCGACGGTCGCATCTACCAGTTCAAGGTCGAGGGTTCCATCGACGGCAAGGAGTGGAAGCTGCTCGGGGACATGACCGGAAACAGCATCGCCGCCACGGCGGAGGGGGTGAGGTTCCGCTTCGACCCGGTCGAGGTCCGCCACCTGCGCACGACCTTCCTCGACAATTCGCGCGGGGCGGAGAATGGCGGACACCTGGTGGAGATCGAGGGCTATGCCGAGGAGCCGGCGGGCGGGCTCGGCGGCGGCATCGGCACCACCGATCTCCGCTATCCGCCGGAGGGGGAAATCGGGGGCTTGCGCCCGTTCGCCGGGGGGATCGAGCTGACCGCCTGGCGAGGCGAGCGGGTCAGTGCGCAGGTCGTGCTGCAATCGGAGCGCTCGCAGGAAAACGTCTGCTTCGGTCCGTCGGAGCTGAGTTCCGGCGACCAGCGGATCGAGATCGCGCCGCGCTTCGTCCGCTACACCTTGGCCGATGGCGTGCCGCAGGGAGACATCCTCGACTCGGCAAGCTCGCTGCCGCTGCCGGCGGGTCGCAACCGCCCGGTGTGGATCGCGATCGATGTCCCGGCCGACGTGCCGGCGGGCGAATACCGCGGCTCGCTGGTGGTGGTTTCCGACTCCGACCGGTTGGAGGTTCCGGTGCGGTTGCGGGTCCTCGCGGCGGTGCTGCCGCCACCGGACCGCTGGGCTTTCCACCTCGACCTGTGGCAGCACCCGCAGGCGGTGGCGCGGTGGCACGATGTCGAGCCATGGTCGGATCTGCACCTGGCGCTGCTCGAGCCGTCGATGAAACGCCTGGCCGACGCCGGACAGAAGACGATCACCTGCTCGATCATCGAGGAACCGTGGAACGGTCAGACCTACGACCACTTCCCGAGCATGATCGAGTGGCGGAAGAAGGCGGACGGTTCGTGGAGTTATGACTACTCGATTTTCGACCGGTGGGTCGGCTTCATGAGCGAGCGCTGCGGCCTCGGGGAGGCGCGCATTCACTGCTACTCGATGTTGCCGTGGTCGTTGAAGTTCCGCTACTTCGACGAGGCGGAGAGGCGTCATGTCGATCTCGCGCTGCAACCGGGCACGCCGGCCTTCGACGAATTCTGGGGAAGCTTCCTGGAAGACTTCACCCGGCATCTGAAGGAGAAAGGCTGGCTGGAGCGGACGCGGATCGCGGTGGATGAAAGACCCGACGCGCAGATGCGCGGGGCGCTGGCGACCTTGGCGAAGCACGCGCCGGGCCTCCGGGTGGCCTCCGCGATCAATCATCCGAGCGAGTTGCTCAAGGACGTCGACGACATGTCGCCGATCATCAACCACACCGACCGGTTTCCGCGTGAGTTGCTCGACGAGCGGCGGGTGGCGGGGCACAAGACGACCTTCTACGTCTGCACTCATCCGCCGCGTCCGAACACCTTCACCTTTTCGCCGCCTGCGGAGTCGGAGTGGCTGCCGCTGTTCTCAGCAGCCAACGGCTTCGACGGCTTCCTCCGCTGGGCCTACCATTCATGGGTCGAGAACCCGCTGGTCTCGACCGATTTCACCTCGTGGCCGTCGGGGGATTGCTTCCTGGTTTATCCCGGCGACCGCTCGTCGGTGCGCTTCGAGCGGCTGCGGGACGGGATCGAGACTTTCGAGAAGATCCGCCTGCTGCGCGCGCATGCGGCCAAGTCCGCGAACCTGGAATTGAAGGCTTCGCTGGCGAAACTCGACGCCGAGCTCGCGAACTTCACCTGGGCGCGCGGCTCGCAGCCCGGTGGACACGCGGAGGACGTCCGACGGGTGAACGAGATCGTGCTCGAGAGCCTGTCTGAAAAATGATGTTGGCCGCTGGTTTCACGACCAATCCACCGGTCGGCGCGACTGGCAGCAATTTTCAGACAGGCTCTGATACCAATGAACGGAATAGGCTGGTAGAATGGCCGGAGCGATTTTGCGCAAGGTCAAGGCGAGAGGAGGGCGCGGTGCGGGCACCGCAATCGACGAACAACGCCGAGATTGCGCAAAATCGCCCGGACCACTCCCCTATCGCGAAGCGACTGATTATCAGACCTTTCCAAATTCTCCATTCTACCAGGATATTCCGTGAGTTGGTATGAGGCGGCCGGGAGCGTCGGGAGGCCTTAACGAACCACCCGTAGGCGCAGGAAGAGCGGGGCGGCGATGGCGCCGAGGGTGTAAGTGTCGCGCGCCGAACCGTTGCCGAGGTCGAGGGTGGCGAGTGCATCCACCGGTGCATCGAACCACGACATCAGGTCGTGTGAGGCGCGGAGCGTGGCGGCGACGTCGGGCACCGGATGGCGGCGCTGGACGACCACGGAGGGGGGGATGGTGCCGGGGTCGATGCGGATTGGTGCGGTACCAGCGAAAGCGCCCGGGGCGAGGCGCAGGTAGTAGTCCAGCAGCAACGGCCGGCCGTCGCCATCGGGGTCGGACTCCGGTTGGGTTGTCTGGTGGCCGGACTCGCGGAGGAAGCCGTCGAGCCCGCCGGGCAGGATGTTGATCTCGGCAGCGCTGGCGTGCGGATCGCCGTTGACTTCAGAAAGCGAGGTGAAGCGGAAGTAGCGGGTCTCGACCGGGGCGGCAAAGGCGACTTCCTGGAGAACCGGATTGTTGCGGATGTTGTCGAACTCGCCGGAGGCGACCTCGGTCCAGTCGCTGCCATTGGCGCTGACCTCGAAGCGGTAGGTGAGGACGACGCCCGCGAGGTTGTCGTTGCGGGGAAGATAGGTGAAACCCCGGATCCAGCGGCGTTCGCCCATATCGACGGCGAGGTGGTGCGGGTGGGGCGTGGTGCCGGACGAGTAACCGGTATGCCAGATCGTGTCGGGGTCGTCGTCGATCGCCAGCGCGGCGGCCTCGGCGGGGACTTCCTCGCTGTCGACCGAGTGGACCTGCCAGCCGATGGGCGCGATGCCGGCGAAGAGCCTGCTGACGGCGAAGCTCGACGAGTTGCCGTCATGGCTGATGGCCCGCACGGTGCCGCCGAGCGGGAGGTCTACCGGTCCGGTGTAGAGCGGCGAGTCAGGGGTCGGGTCGCTGCCGTCGATCGTGAAATGGATGGCGCTTCCGCCGCTGGCGGTGATCGCCACCCGGCCGGCGGCGTCGCGATTCCCGATGACCGGTGATGGCACGACGGTGGCGCCCTGGTGCAGGCTGACATTTGCGAGGCTCGGCTCGAGGCGCGACTGGGTGATTCGGATGCGGACGCGGTCGGTGGTCGTTTCGGGGAGCAGCAGGATGCGCTTGTGGCCGACCGTGGTGGCGCTGCCGATCTCGCTCCAGCCTGACCCGTTCCAGGCATCGACCGCGAAGGCCTCGATCCGCTGGCTGCGGGTGGCGATCGCCTCCTGCAGGACGATGCGGTCGAAGGTGGTGGCGGAGGGCAGGGTGAGCGTGACCGTTGGCGTCGAGTTGCCCGCCTCGGGCTCCCACCAGGTGTCGAGGTCACCATCGAGAACGTTTGAGGCGGGTTGACCGGAGAGGGTCGAGTCCGCGGTGATGCTGCCTCCTGCGGCGAGATCGGTCGCGTAGGTCTGCTCGATCACGGAAAAGGCCTCGAGCAGCGGGGCGATCTGCCCGTCGGGGATCAGGCCACGGGTGTCGGGCGAGAGGTTGAGAAGCAGGTTGGCGTTGCGGCCGACCGAGGCGTGGTAGATGTCGAGCAGTTGTTGGGTGGTCTTCACCGCGTGGGACGCCTTCCAGAACCACCCGGAGAGCACCTTGGTGTCGGCCTCGGCGGGGAACCAGCTGAGGGTTTTGCCGGCGACCAGCTGGGCGCGGCTGCCGAGGTCGGTTGCGGTGGCGCTCGAGAGCGGGGCGGGGATCACGCTCCACTCCGTCTCGCGGGCGTAGCCGGTCTCGTTGCCGACCCAGCGGACGTCGGGTCCGCCGATGGCGATGCAGGCGTCCGGCTGCAGCGCGTAGATCATTTCATACCACTCGGCCTCGTTGTAGCTCTGGGGCGGGTTGGTTTGCTTGGGGTTGGCACCGTCGAACCAGACCTCGGCGATGTCGCCGTACTCGGTGAGCAGCTCGTAGAGCTGGTTGAGGAAATAGCGGTTGTAGTCGTCGACCTCGTACTGGAATGAGCCGAAACCGGGTGTCGGGGTGCGGCCCTGCGACGGGTCGCTGCCGAAGGTCGCGGGATCGGTCGGGATGGTGGAGGTCCGGACCGCGCTACCGTTTCCATAGTAGCCGGAACCGTCAGTGTAGCTGAAGGGCGACTCGATCTGATAGAGGTCGGCTGGCGAGAGGTAGATGCCGAGCTTGATCCCTTCGGCGGCGCAGGCGTCAGCGACGGCGCGGACGACGTCCCCGGTGCCACCGAGCCACGGGCTCGAGGCGACGTCGTGGGTGGTGTAGCGGCTCGGGTAGAGGCAGAAGCCCTCGTGGTGCTTGACTACCAGCACGAGCATTTTGCCGCCGGCCCGCTTGATCACATCGACCCACTGGGTCGCGTCGAGGGCGGTCGGGTTGAAATCGGCCGGCGTTTCGAAGCCGGTGCCCCACTCGGCTCCATTAAAGGTGTTGGGCCCGAAGTGGATGAAGAAGGTGTTTTCCAGCCGCTGCCAGTCGACCTGCTTGGGCTCTGGCAGGATCTTGGCCGCCTTCTCGAGCTTGACCGCCTCGCTGTCGGAGGGGTCGATGAAATGTTCGGTGGCGTATTCGATGGAGGGTGGCGTGGCCGGCCCGGGGTCGCTGAAGAGCGCCTGGACGGCGAAGTCGTCGAGCCCGGTCTCATCGGTTCCGGCTTCGGCATCGAAGACGATCCAGAGCAGCTTGCCGGTGGTGGCGCCGCCGAGTGAGAGATCGACACTGAAGGGCTGCAGCTCCGGCCCGGTCGGCGTGGAGGAGAAACCGAGCTCGGCAGCGGTGAAGGTCTTTGAGTCGAGCAAGCCGGCACCTGAGAGCTCCGAAGGATGGACGCCGTCGGCTCCACTCTCGCCGGCATCGGTTTCGTAAACGCTCACGCGGAATGGACGGAACTCCCGTGGATCACCGGGATGGCGGAGGATCGCATTGCCCGAGACGCGCAGTCCGCCGTCGGCATCGGTCCGGGGTCCGAGGAGCTGATAGATGAAGCCGTCGGACGTGGATAGGTTGAGGATGTTGCCCTGTCCGGACGGATATTGGGCGGCATTGCTGGGGTCGACATTCACCCAGTCGTGGAAGTCGACCCCGGAGGACTCGAACCAGCCGTCCACCTCCTGCACCTCGCCGGAGCCGGACTGGGTTTCGAAATCGCCGTTGGCCAGGCTGAATGCGGATGGCTTCGGCAGGAGCAGGAAGTCGATTGGCTGGATGGGGTTGCCGGAGGTGGCGAAGGAGACGGCGTCCAGTTGGCCGTCGATGCCACGGTTGTCGAAGCCGTTGCGCCCTAGGTAGCCGAAGCTCACGTTGGAGGTGTCCGGGGTGGCGAAGACTCCGTTGTCCACGGTGCCGATCGGGGTGCCGTCGAGGTAGGCGGTCAGGGCGCTGGCGGCGGCATCCCAGGCGAGCGCCAGATGGACTGCGGTGCCCGGGGCGGGCAGGGCCGTGCTCACGCCTTCCCAGGTCGAGCCGTCCCAGTAGCCGGCCTCGAGTGCGTTGCCGGTGTTGTTGATGCGGAAGTCGGTGTCGCCCTGGATGTCGATGATGGTGAGCTGGCCGCCGCTGAAGGAGTCGAAGGAGACGATCGTTTCCGCCACCCAGTTCAAGCCGGTCAGGTTCCCGATGGCGGCGGGGTCGAACTGGAAGCCGTCGCCGCCTCCGCCAAGCAGGCCTTTCCCGCCGCTGACCGAGGCTCCGGCGTGGGAACCGAAGGTGTCGGTGCTGTCGGTCTCCCCCGCACCGAGCGTGTAGGTCGTGCCGTCGAGGGTGCCGTCGAACGCGACCTGCAGGTGGGTCGTCACGGAGGCTTGCAGGATGCCGCCGAGGGCGAGGATGAGCGTGGTGGAGAGCTTGGAGATCATGGGTGCGAAGGATGGAACAATCGAAACCCGCCCGAACCCGGCATGGCGCCGTGGAGGGGCGGGTCGATGAAGTTGGGAATCGCCGTGGCGGCTATTTCCTGCGGCGACGGAGGAGGATCATGCCGCAGGGGATGAACAGGGCGATGGAGGAAGGCTCGGGGATGATCTGGAAGTCGGTGCTGGCGTCGAAGGTCCCCGTGAAGGTCGAGAAGGCGACCCCGTCGAGTTGGCCGTTGATGCCGCGGCCCTCGAAACCGGCGCGCCCGAGGTAGCCGAAGCTGACGTTGCCGTCCGGGGTGGCGAAGGCTCCGTTGTCCACGGTGCCGATGGAAGTGCCGTCGATGTAGCCGGTGAGGCTGGTGGCGGTGGCATCCCAGACGAGGGCCATGTGGATTGTCGTGCCCGTGGAGGGTAGCGAGGCGGTCTGACTGCCGGCGGTGCTGCCGTCCCAGTAGACGGCCTCAAGGGCGGTGCCGGCATTGTTGATGCGGAAGTCGGTGTCGCCTTGGACGTCGATAACCGTCAATTGGCCGGTGCCGAACGCGTCGAAGGAAACCCGGGTCTCCGCGATCCAGTTCTGGGTGGTCAGAGCGCCGAGCGAGGACGAGTCGAAGTAAAATCCCTGAAAGCCTCCGGTCAGGTCCGCTTCGCCTGAGGTGACCGCAGGGTTGCCTCGGCCGCCGAAGGTGCCGGTGGTGTCGATTTCCCCGGCACCCAGCGTGTAGGCATTGCCGGCGATGATGCCATCGAAGTTCACGAGCACTTGTTGGGTCACGGTGGCCGCCGTGCCGAGTCCGGTCAGGGCCCCCAGGGCGAGCAGTGTAATGCAGTTCGTATTCATTTGGTTGGAAGGATCGGTTGGTTGGTTGATGAAAGGGAAACCGCGCCTCACGGAGCGGCCTGAATGCGGAGGAAGAATCGCGATAGTGCCTCGCTGGCGGTGGCGGTGACGTCGGCGGTGCCCCCGGTCGGGGTGACGCCCGGGATCGAGACGGTCGGGCCGCCAAGGGGGCCGTCGGTGCCGTCGCCGGCATACCAGTTCTCAAGGTCAAGCGACCACTGGTACGAGCCCGCGATGTCGTTGAGCGCCGGCTCGGCCTGCGGGTGGGAGAAGCTGGTGATGGTCCCGTCGGTCGAGAGCTGGCCGATTCCGGCGTTGCGTTGGCTCGGGTCGGTGCCGAAGAAGGCCTCGATGCCGTTGCTCAGCTGGTCACCATCCGGATCGTCATCGAGTCCGTTGAGCGCACCGACACCGGGGAAGCCGGCGATCCACCCGGCGTAGCCGGTCCCGGCCGGGAGGATGAGAAAATCCGATCCCGGGTCGAAGGCTGCGGCGCCGCTCTGGAAGGCCACGGCGTCCAGCACGCCATCGATGCCGCGCCCGTCGAAGTCGGCGCGGCCGAAGTAGCCGAAGCTCACGTTCGTGAGGTCGGGCGTGGCGAAGGCACCCTGGCTGATCGGGCCGATCGAGGACCCGTTGACGTAGCCGGTGAGTGTGCCGGTGGAGGCATCCCATGCCATGGCGACATGCACCCGCACCTCTGCCGGTGGCAGGCCGGTGTCTTGCACGCCATTGGAGCTTCCATTCCAATAGACCGCCTGGAGCCCCGTGCCGGCATTGTTGATCCGCAGGCTGGTGTCGCCCTGGACGTCGATGGCGGTGAGTTGGCCGCCGCCAAAAGCCTCGAAGTAAATCAGCGCCTCCGCGACCCAGTTCTGGAGAGTGAGGTCACCCAACGGGCCCGGGTTGAAGTGGAATCCATCGATCCCGCCGGCGTTTCCGGGGTTGATCGTGGCCAGACCTCCGGAAACGGCAGGCGCTCCACTGCCTTGGAAGGTTCCCGTGGTGTCGGTCTCGCCGGGATCGAGAGTGTAGGTGGTCCCGACCAGTGTCCCGTCGAAGTTGACGAGCACTTGGGTCGCCAGCGGTGAGGCGGGATCCGCCGTGGCGGTCGCCACGTTCGACGGGTCCGAGTCGCCCTGGGCGTTGGTGGCAAGAACGCGGTAGTCGTAGGTCGTCCCTGGGACGACTCCGGTGTAGACGTCGGTGTGAAACTCGGTGTTGGCCGGCAGGGTGGCCACGGTGGTCCAGGTGCCGGCGCCGCTCGGCGAGCGCTGGACGATGAAGCCGGTCTCGGTGTTGAAGTTGTCGGTCCAGTCGAGATCGATCTCGAAGGGGGAGAAGGGGTCCGCGAAGAGGTCGGTCACCGCCTTGCCGGTCAGGGGGGTGGCGAAGGTGGCCGGCGAACTCCAGTCCTCGAGATCGGGGTCGGGTGCGGTGTTCACCGCATGGAAGCGGCAGGTGTACGCGGTGTCGATGGCGAGCCCGGTGATGGTCCGGTTAACGGGTCCGACAACCTCGGGGCTGGGGCCGTCAGAGCTGCCATTCGTCTGCCAGTCGGTGAGGTTCGTGCCATAGTCAGTCGTGGCCCAGAACAGGGTCACGTCAGCATCGACATCCTCGAGGGTGGCACTGGCATTCGCTCCGCTCGCGGTGATGCTGTCGACGGCAGCATTGCCGATCAGCGGTTGGCCGGTCGGGATCACCCGCAAGACCACGGCGCCGGCACCGGGGTCGGAGGCTCCGATGCCATCAATGTTCATCGAGGTTTCGGCCGGTCCGGTGGTGAAGGTGCCGATCACGGATCCGCCCGTGCCACGGGTCAGGGTGGGACTGGCAGAGCCGCCGTCCTGATCCTGGTAGGTGGTCGTCCGGCTGTTGATCCCGCCAGCGGTTCTCAGGTCGTGGATTCCGATGATCTGAATCTTGTAGGCGGTATTTGGCGTCAGCCCACCGAGGGTCAGCACCCAAGGGTCGCCGGTGCTGCCGAAGGCCGCGTGCCTACCGATGATGGCATCCAGAGTGGCGTCGCCCGTGCTGGTGCCGCCCTCGGCGGTCCAGTAGTCGTCGCTGCCTCCGGCACCGGTGAAAACCACGCCGTTGACGGTTCCGCCGGGGCCGAAATCGACCGCCCCGCCGGCGGCGAGATGGGAGGAAGTGCCGCTGGGCCAGGTATCCTTGATGTAGGTGATGTCGGGGGCCGGGATGCCGTCGTTGATCACGTCACTCGGCGAGGTGATCGGAGTGGAAGTGGCCTCCCAGGTGATCGGGGCCGCGTGGCCGATGGCAACGAGGGCGATCATGATCAATGTGGATGGGATCAGGAGTCTCATGGTGTTCTTAGTTACTCGGGTTCGGGTAATGGTTGCTCTGAAGCAGGCCTTGGATCTGTGGGGGTCCGAGGGCTCCTTCGATGAGGAAGACTTCGTCGAGCGAGATGCGGGAATCGTGCGGGTTCGCCTGCCCGCGCCACTTGCCGGACGCAAAAAAGGTGACGGGCGCCGCATCGGGTCCGGTGGTGTCCAGAATCACGGGGTGTGCTTCGCCCGGGTCTCGATCGCTTGATTCATCCTCGTGGCGAGCCAGTGGTTCCCGACGTCCGTCGAGGTAACAAATCACCTCGGGATCGCCGCTTGCCGTGTGGCGCCCGGTATGCACCACGGCGTGGTGGTGCCACTCGCCGTCGTCGATCGGGGTGATGCCCTGCCACCACGTGTCGCCGAGGGTGATCCCAACGGCATTTCCGTCCTCCACCGGATTGAGATGGGTCAGGAAGGCCAGGTCTCCGCCGGGAGCCTCGAAACGGGTTCCCCAGCCGAGGACGACCAGCCTCAGCGGGCTTTCGGAGCGCGGCTCGACCTTCAGCCAGTACGCGAGCGTGAAAGGGGTCCTGCCGTCGGGGCCGATCCGGTCGCTGGCGGCAAAGCTGTCGAAATCCGAGGAAACCAGCGCCCGGTTGAAACGCCCCGGGCCGGATTCGATGGTGGAGGCGCCGTCGTGGGCGCCTGGAGTCAAGCGGGAGTTTTCGCCCGAGCTGAGGTTGCCGTCGACTCGCCACTCTTCGGGATTCGGTTCGTCGAAAGACCAGTGCAGGTAGGGAAGCGCGGACGGCAGTTCGGTGAGGAAGCGCCCCGGGTCCGCCTTGGTCCCGGTCAGTGTGCCCACCACCGTGGTCTTTCGAGCCTGGTCGGCCTCAAGGACTTGTCGGGTCCTTGATCCGCCGCGGGTCACGACTTCCACCCGGCCGTCGAAAACGTGCACCTGATCGGCTTCGTCGGGTTTCGAGATGACACCGAATTCGGTGCCGAGGTCGGTGGCCTGGAGTTCGGAAGTGGTGACACGGAAGCCCACAGCCTTTTCGGGCACCCGAAACCAGGCGATTCCCTCCTCGAGTTGCAGCCGGTCCCCGCTCGTTAGTGTGAAGTCGGCAGGAGCCCGCACAATCGAGCGGACGCCCGAGGCAAAGGTGAGGTCCATCACCCCCTGGTGGAGCACGAGTCGCGAGCCGATCTCCAGTTCCCCGCCTTTGGGAGCGGCTTCCACGTTGGCGTGGGTGAGGGTGAACTCACTACCGGGAGATGCTTCGAAAGCAAGGGCGGCCGGTGCGGGCGGAAGGATCACCCTCCACATCACCAGAGCGGCGATGACCAGAGCGGCGGCGGCTGACAGGGTGGCATGGCGGAACGACTTTCGGTTGCGGGCCTGCTCGAATTGCTCGACCGGCACCAGGGATTCGTGAGCCAGCACCGCCTTGAGTCCTCTCACCCGACGCTCGAGCACGGCGTGCATTCGCGCGTGCGCGCAGTAGATCCGGCGCGCCTCTTCGGAGCGGATCAACTCCTCGCGAAGTTCCGGCCAGCGTTCCTCGTCGAGAGCTCCCTCGACGAGTTCCTGGATCCGTGTTTCGAGTTGGACCGGCGACATCGGCATCAGTGGGCGGAGGTCGGTCCGGTGGTGATCTGCGATTCGATGCAGCGTTTGAGGGTCGCGCGGATCCGGAAGAGGGAGACCTTGAGCGAGCCCACCGTGCGGTCCTGCGAGCGGGCGTAGTCCTCAAGCGTCTGGTCGGAGTAGTAGCGGTGGTCGATCAGCTCCTTCTCGGTGGGCTTGAGCCTCCGCATGCACGCTTCCAGCGCGATCCGCAACTCATCGATCGGCTGGGCATCGGAGGACTCGATCATCGTGGCGGTGATGCGGTCGGCGAGTTCATCATCGACCACCAGCCAGGACTTGCGCTTGCGCTCCTTGTGATGGGCCCGGACCTCCAGGCGGGCGATGGCAAAGATCCAGGACCGGAAATTCGTTCCCTCTTTGAACTTCGAGCGCTTCTTCCAGACGACGACGTTGGTCCGTTGAACAACATCCTTCACCGAGGGGTCTCCCGGCATCAGGGAGTGGACGTAGGCCAGCAACTCCGCCTGATGGGAGGTTAGTTGAGCCACGACCTCGTCGTCGAATCTGGATGAAAAGAGTCCCACTCTGGTAAGGAACGGGCACTAGCCGGCTCCAGGTTACGGAAATATTTTCGACCGGGACGACTTGATGACGCCTCATCCGGGTGGTGCGGGGTCTGCCGCAGGGATCTTTAGAGGGGACCCGGGGCAGGTCGCAGCCGGTGCAACTGGTAGATCGAGCAAACCGGAATCCTTCCCTCGCGTGGGCCCGGCCTCCATCCAGTGTCTGGAGCCCCGGAATCCGGGTGGCTGGCTCGCTTGGATTGACGTTCCGCGGCAGCCCCGAGACAAGTAGTCAAAAGCATGAAGACACGCTGCCCGAAATGCGATGAGTCGGTTGAGATTGATCCCTCGTGGGTGGGTCGACACGGCCGCTGTGCGGCTTGTGGCGAAAAGTTCCTGATCGAGGCCGCAGAGTCTTCGCCATCCGCCACCGCGAGGACGGGCGCCGCGCCGTCGTCGGGGCGCAAGAGCCCGGCGGCCGGAACCCTGTGGGGGGCTGTCGTCGCCTGTGGTGCCTTGATACTCGTCGTGGCGTGGTTGATTCAGAATCGGCACCCTCGCCCCGAGCCGTCGGAGGCGACGGCGGAGTCATCCACGACGGTAGCGCAGCCGGGCGGGGTCGATTTCGCGGCTACTGCCGATGGCGGAACAACCGTCGCCCCGGTCGTCAATCCGGGGCCGGCACCGCTCACCGTGACCTTTCCGGTCATCCGCGAGTTCGAGCAGGTCGACATCCGCGCCTACCGCGAAAAATATCCGGACGTGCATATGGGCTGGATGCCGCAGGCCGCGGACCAGGCCGAGGAGGCGAAACGCTGGGGTCATTGGCTCGGGCCGATCGGGGTGCGGGTGCGCTCGCACGTGCCCCAGTGGCAGGGTCGCCCGGCCTTCGCGGCTCTGGTTCCGAAGGTGATCCAGTCCCAGACCGGCGAATTGGCGCTGGCGGCGGCCGAGGTGGTCTCGGTGGCGGAAGGTTCACCGGCCGACGGGCATCTCCGGGAGGGCGATCTGATTGTCGGGATCGACGGCGAGTTCCTGAAGTCCGGCAACGCCTATCGGCCGGATTGGGATTTCATGCACAAGGACCGCCGCGAGCTGCAGCTGATGCTCGGCGAGAAGTTGGATGAAGCTCAGGCGCGGGGCGACTTGTGGCTGACGGTGATGCGGGTTCCGCAAGGCCGCGAGGAGCCGCTGCCGGTGGCGACGCGGGAGTTGTGGCGTGGCGAGGGTGGCAACCAGTCGGTCGGCGTGCAGGAGTTCGACATCGCCGTGCCCGAAGGCGGGGTGATCACGCTCGAGAGCCACCAGTTCGACGACAACATCCACGGCGACGGGGCCATGTGGATGGATGTCGTGCTGGTTGGTGAAGATGGTGAGCGGTCTTTGTTAGAGCAACCATCCATCGGGATGCAGGCCGGCTACGGCAGTCCGTCCTTGAGTCTGGACGAGCCGCGGGAGGTCCACGGGAGGAGCTGCGCGCAATCCCTGAACCTGCACGCGACCGGGCAGGCGAGGTGGGAGTTGCCGGATGGGACCAAACGCATCAAGGGGGCCTTCGCCGCGCTCAGCTATGGCAAGGTGCAGCCGAGGATCCTGCACACCAACGCGGCGCTGCCTTTGAAGGGCATCCACGAGGAGAGCCTGGTTGAACTGCGCTTTCCGATCGGCCGCACTGGGAGCTTTGCCGAGCACTTTCCACGGGACTGCGCGAAGACGGCGTTGACGGTGGAACGCCAGGTCGACTGGCTGGCCGCGCAGCAGCGCGACGACGGCTCGTGGCCGCGGCTCGCCGGCTACACCCGCGACGGCTGGGACACCTCGTGGTGCGCGCTGGCGCTGATGTCCTCCGGCGATCCGAAGTTTGACGAGGCGGTGCGCAAGGCGGCCTATCGGGTGGCCTACCACGACGCTCCCAGCGAGTGGACCGCCGAGCGGACGATGCGGCTGATCTTCCTGAGTGAGTATTATCTGAAGACGCGGGATCCGCAGATCCTCGCCGGCATTCAGGCGGCCTACCACCAGGTGCTCGACGTCTGCAAGAATGACTTCATGGCCGGGCACAAGGTGAACGGCTTCGGCTACGGCATCGCCGGCCAGCACTACGGGACGGGGCATCTGGCGCTCGGTCTGGCATTGGCTTCGCGGACGCCGATCGCGATGGACCGGCGCACGCTGGATGGCGTGATCCGGCACGCCGGCGAAGTCTGCGTCAACGGCACCTATGCCTACGGCCGGGGAAGGCGGATGGCGCGGGACGACTCGCGTCGTCACGGCGGCGGTCACGCGATGTCCGGTCCGGGTCTGCTGGCGGTCCAGATCGGCGGTGGTCATGCGACCGCGGTGCAGGAGTTCGTCGAGCGCATGGAGGCGTCGATGGGAGACGGCGACAACTCCCACGCCACCAGTTCGCTCGCCTTCATCTTCGGCTCGCTGGCGCTGGCGGCGGCGGATGAGGAGGTGTTCCTCGAGCACATGCGGCATTTCCGCTACAAGCTGACGCTCGACGACAACTGGGAGGGGGGCTTCCTCAAGTCGGCGTTTCCGCTGGATTTCCAGGGCGGGGAAGGGGTGACCTCGGTGTGGATCCGCTCGGCCGGGACCATCCTGACCCTCAATGCGCTGAAGAAGAACCTCGCGATCACCGGCAAGCGGGAGCTGTGGAATCCCGACCGTCTCGAGGGGACGGCGGTGAGCGAGTGGGGCGGGCAGGTCCACTCATACTATCTCCGCAACTGGTGCCTGGTCCTCGAACTGCTGGGCGATCAGGCCCCGGCGGCGCTGGCTGCGGGAATCCGCGAGCTGCATGCCTTGCCCCGCGACATGGAGCTGGTCCCGGCGACCCGGAGGATCATCGGGTCCGGCGCGCCGGCGATGATCCGCGAGATTGCCGGAAACCGGAATCTCGACGATCGACGGCGGGCTTACGCAATCGAGTTGCTCTGCGGGTTGGATTTCAAAATCTACACCGCACTCAAGGAAGGCAGGCAGCAGGTCGACCTGCACGTCGCGCTGCCGCTGCAGCAACTCAACTGGCTCGATGCCGACAAGGCGGCAATGTTCCGCAACTCACCGCTGCCGTTGGTGAGCAAGGTGACGATCGAGGGTGCCAACCTGCACGAAGCGGTGGTGTTCGAAACCAAGGGAAGCGAGGGTTTCGACCTGGATCAGGGCGTGCGAAAGTTCGGCGTCACCCATGCTCTCAAGGATCCGTCGCTCACCGGGTTCGAAGGCGTTGCGAAGATCGCATTCGACCTGGGCGAAACGAGCGTGAGCTACGAACGCCTCCTGAGATTCAATTTCGAGTTCGCCCATTCGAATCACGTCAACCTGCGGCGCCTGCAGCTGCGACTCCGCTTCGCTCCGCGGCCGTTTTTCCAGACGCAGCCCCTGATGATCGCGGGCATTCCCTTCGACTGCATGTATCCGGCCGAACGCATGATGGAAATCCAGGGTCCGGGGGAGGGTGTGGATGTGGTGGCCCACGAGGGCGACGCCGTGCTGGTGGACCTTGCGAGTGAGAACTTCATCTGTCCCTGGGTCCATGCCCTGAAGATCGAATCGCCGACCCAGGTGGAGATCCTCAAGGCGCGCGAACACCGCATGATCATCGGCACCCACGCGGGGGAGTGGGAGGCATTCCACGACTTCTCGAATGCGACCCAGGCGCGGATCGGCGCGGTGGATTCGCGGGCGGTCGTCGAGTTCGACTTCGGGTCCGACGTCACCGCCAACGGCCTGGACGCGAGCTTTCCCGGAACGCAGTTCATGCGCATCTGGTATCACGACGGCGCGGCGTGGATTCCCGTGGTGTGGGACAACTACTCGGTCGGCACGGGTCATCACCCCGTCTTTCCCGACATCACGGCGCAAAGGTGGCGGGTCGAGTTCGCGCACGGCGGAGAGCTGCCGGTCGCGACGCTTCGCTTCTATCACAATCCCAACACGCGGATGGTGCGGGACGCGCATCCGCAGATGAAGGATCCCGCCGCCCTGCCGCCGATCGAACCCGGACCGGACGCGTGAAGGCCTGGCTGATGCCGATGATGGCGTGCGGGCTGTTCTTGGCATGCGATCGCCATGCTTCCCGCGACGAGGGCAAGGCGCGGTCGGTGGAGGCTGTCCCGGCGAGCGAGATGCTGCTCCGGGAATTTCCACTGCTGCCGGTGGCCGAGAAAAAACGCTGGGCCCGGCTTCAGGAGGCGGAGGCCGTGCGACCGGTCACAAATGAGAGCCGGGAGCAGGTGGATGAGTTGGTCGAGGAACTGCGCCGGTTGCATCCCTTCTCATCGGACGGGGATGGCTTCGAGCTGGGCGGGATCCGCTACGACGCGACGAGTCGCACCTTTCGCCTGCCGGCGCGTGTCTGTTACCCGGATGAAGGTGACGAGCGCCATCCGGGTGAGCTCGAGGTCATGCTCTGCACGGAGCGGGGCCGGGTCCACGAGACCCTGTTCGTGACAGAGGTCCGACCACTGCATCTGGAACTTCTGCTCCACCTTGCCGGTTGTCGGAAGGGAGTGAGCCGATTCACGGCCCGCATCGTCCCCGCCTCGGGCGAGCGAGTTGCGGTCAGGGAAATGGTCCGGCGGATGGACGGCCGCGAATGGACAGAACCGGTCGAGTGGGAATTCAGTGGGAGCGGCTTCGACGATCTGTACGCCCCGGACCTCAGCGGGGATTTCGCCATCTTCTGGCACGCGCACGACTCGGTGCTGCGGGTCGCCGATGAGGAAATCGGTGCCGGCATGGTGAAGCTGAAGCCGGTGCGGCATCCCGCGCTCGCCAACGGCGATTCCGTGGCGCTCGAATTCACCGTGGTGGCGAGGGAACCGCGGTGATTCCGGCCATCAGGACCCGGGTTCCGACGGCGCGAAGTCCACCAGGGTCCGGGCGGCGAAGGGTGCGTCCGGCGAGGATTCGGAAGGATGGAAGAACATGAACATGCGCTTGTCGGTGCGGTTCTTCATCATCGAGGAATAGATGATATGACCGTTCCTGTCCTGGCCCTCGGCGGCGACGCGCAGCCAGACATTGAGTTTGGAGGGCCCCAACTCCTTGAAGTGCCCATGCCCGCCCGGCTCGAGCAGGATGCCGGTCTCGTCGAGTTTGGCGAACAGCCGCACCTTGGTGAGGTTGACGAGTTGATAGCTGCCGAAGGGAAAGGTCGACGGGTCGAGATCGTAGACCTTGTAGCGGGTGGTGCCTTCATCTTCGGGGAAGATCATGACGAGCGGTTCGCGGACTGCCGGGGGCACCTTGACCTCGATCAGCGGTTGCCAGAGGGTTTCGCCATCCATTTCCAATTGGGCGCAGAGGGCGATCGGCTTGCCGCGGGTAAAGGGAATCTCGGCGGAGTAGCCGAGGTCGAGCAGGTCGAGCTTGATGTAGCGTTCGTCCCTTCCGGGGGAAGCGCCGGGGTTTTCGACATGGAGGTCCTTTCCGGTCCAGTCGCCCCACACCGTGAAGCGGGCGGTGGGGCGATTCTCGTCGGATTCCTGGGCCCGGCTGGCGTGGGTGGTGGCGACGAGCAGGCCGAGCGTGCAAAGGATGAGGGGAAGTCCCGGTTTCATGGGCGTGGGTGGGGCGGCGGATGAGAGGGGAGTGTCAGACTTCGGACGGGCTGAGCCAGCGGAAATCGGTCATGATGAACTGGCGTCCGAAGGTCCGGTTCTGCTTGGGAAAGTCCGGATTGGAGCGCCACGGGCGGACGACCAGGTCGCCGGCGGGATCGGAGCCGGAGTAGGAGGGATCGGTGATGGTGGGCTCGAGATCGGTCGGCTCCGTCCACCTCGGGGTGCGCTGCAGGGTGGCCTCGCACCACGCCCGGGCCCGGACCCCGCCGGATGAATCCCGCGATTCGCCGTAGGCGCGGATGATGAAGGTGTCCGAGCGGGCGCGCAGGTTGGACCCGAGCGCGCTGAGGATGTCCGCCTGCATCACGTAGCCGGGCGTGCCGACGTAGGTGCTGAAGGACCGGCTATCGCCGGCGACCTCGTAACGCCGGTGTTCGATGTTGTTGGCGGACACCGGGTTTGAGACGGCCGGTCGGTCGTTGAGCCCCGCCTTCTCGATGGCCGCCTGGAGCGCGCCGAGCACGCCGACATCGGTGCCGGCCGAACCTTTGCCGTCGTCGAGCCGCCGGTTGACGAAGTCGGCCAAGCCCATGAACGGCCCCCGCTCGCGGACCTGCTCGACCATCGCTTCGGCGAGTGCCTCGACTTGTCCGTCGCTGAGGTTGTGGAATCCGCCTTCCCAGAGGTTCGAGGCCTCCGCGGTCGGGAGGGTGAAACGGCTGAACGCGTTGTCGGCTTCCTCGGTCCTCGGGGTGCCGTCCCCGGAGTAGGTGATGGTGGCGGCGCGGAGGGTCGAGAACACGGCGCGCCACGCGCGCTCGGAGGTCGAGTTGACGTTGAAGCCGCCCTCCACGGAGAGATGGGCGGCGAGCTTCGCGTAATCCTTCAACTCCTCGCGACGGGTGGCCGAGTAGGACGGATCGAAAAGGATCATGCGCGGATTCATGAGCGGATGGCTTTCATCCGGGTCGGCGGCGAGCAGGGCGTCCACCGCGGCGTCCTGGCTCGGGTAAGGTTGTTGCGCGCCGGTGAGCGGCAGGGTCGATTCGCCCCAGTTCATGCCGGAGAAGAAATAGCGGTCCCACAGCATCTCGTTGCCGGCCCAGGCCATGTCGGCGAGGGTCTGGAGCTGGCTGAAGTCGGTGTGGGCGTTGGCCACGCGGCCGCGCCGGGTGATGATCGACGTGCGGTCCGCGATGCCGGGGTGGGCGAAGGAATTGCCGAGCATCAGCGAGCCGCCGCTGCCGGTGAGCGAGAAGTCCGCGTGCTGGAGCTGGGCGGGGGAGGTGAGCGGCAGCTGCGGCACTTCGTAGAGCACCACCCGGGTGGAACCGCTCAGGGCGGTGTGGCTGTCTCCCCAGTAGCCGTTGCCGTCGGGGTTGGCGACGAGCTGCAGCTCGGAAATGTCGCCGATCGGGACCACTCGGGAGTCCCAGATCGGCGAAGTGCGCTGTCCGCCGTCGTAGTCGCGCGTGTCGAAGGCCTGGCCGCGCGGGTTGAACCAGAACACCGGGGTGTCCGAGCGCGCGGTCTTCATCTTGATGTCGAGGGCGGCGATGGCCTGAGGTCCCGAGGCTTCCCTCGGAATCTGGTTGGTGTTGAGCGACCGGCGGATCTCGATCGGGCCTTCGGGTCCGTTGTTTCCCCGGGCATACCCGATCTTGGTGATGTGGGGGTCGTCGAAGCTGTCGTTCTCCGAGAACATGTTCACCGGGGGAATGTGGGTCATCACGTCCCTGGCACCTCCATCGTGGTCCTTTGCGTAATGGAGATGAACGGTGAACATGTCCTGCTCCGGGCCGTCGTTGCCGGTGATCTCGAACTCGACGATGCTCCCGTCCTTCGGTTTCACCTGCCACTTGTTGTTCTGGGAGTAGAAATAGTAGAGCCCGGCATCCTCGCTGTAGGCGAACTGCCCGGTCACCCGGTTGATCTGGTTGCGGATGATGTCCTGGCGGCCGGTCTTGACCGGGCTGATCACCTTTACCTCGCCGGGTTGCAGCACCCAGGCGTCCTGGCCGGGGGGCGGGGGAATGCGGAAGATGAACGAGCCCTGGTTGTAGAAGTTCTGGGAGAAGTAGTCCCCCAGCGGGGCTTCCCGTTGTTGTCCGCTGGCGCGGTCGGTGAAACGGATGCGCCCGCCGAACAGGTTGATCTTCGCCGTGAACATCCCGATCGACTGGAACGAGATGGGCACGTTGTAGGGGTTGACCAGTTCCAGGTAGGGGTCGAAGGCGATGCCGAGGCTCCAGTCCTCCTCGCTGGGCGTGGGAATCTGCAGCACGCTGAAGGTGATGGTGAGGCGGCTGACCAGCGGCATCAGGCGCGGCGAGCGGGCATGGATCATTCCGTCGGCGGAATCGTTGTCGAAACCTCCCCGCGGCTTGTCGAGGTAGTTGAGGTCCATGTAGAAGCCGCGATTGGCGCGGCCGTAGAAGCGGGCGACCCCCGGGTGGTAGAAGAACGGCGGGGAGGCTCCGGGGCCCTGGTAGGTCTTGGCATACGAGTGGGGGAGGAAGCCGCGGGCCGCGAAGCTCTTGGGTCCGGTCGGCGGATAGGCCCGCCGCCACGAGCCGGCGCTGTCCCACTCGCGCTTGTAGAGCCGGTAGTGGTTGCGCAGCAGGTCCCAAGTGGGGCCGCGGAAGATCGAGCTGCCGTTCTTGATTTCGGCAAGGTAGCCGAGACTGCTGCGTTCCCGGTCGCCGTAGAACTTCGGATCGCGGTAGCGGCGGCTCAGGTCGTTGTAGCCAGGGGTCCGGTTCCGTTCGTTGGTGCCGTGGAACTCCTCCAGGCGATGAAATTCCCGATCCTCCAGTTCAAAGGCCGTCGAGAGATCCCGCGCGAGTCCGCCGAGGCGGGCATCCGTGAGCAACGAAAGCGAAAGCGGCGCGTAGTCGTGGAAGACCTGCCTCGCCGTGCCCGGACCATGCGCCACGTCCATGGTGAGCACGGACGTGGCCCCCTTGCGCACCTGGTCACCCGTGAGTTCGGGATATGTGTCCAGTGCCGGGATTCCGGCGGCCTCGATGCCCACCCGGGTCATCGTGGCCAGCTGGCTGGCCTCGCTCCAGGGATCACGTTCACCATGCTCCGCGACGCCGTAGCTGGCCTTCACTCCCTGGTCTCCAACCCAGTAGGCGTAGCCACCGCGAGTCCGTTCGCTGCCGTCGCCGAGCGTGACGAGCCGGGCCTTGACCTCGTCATCCGGGCTTGCCTCGGCGCTGCCCTTGCCCACGAGCGTGACCGCTTCGCCGGGGACCACGGGTTGTTCAGCGCTCTCCGGGGCGGCCGGGCGCGCGGGATCGAGTTGGGAATCGGAGACCAGCCAGCCGAGGAACTCACGCTGATTCGGCTTGGAGGGATCCCAGTCCTCGGTCGACCAGACACCGCTCCAGTGACGCTTCCCCGGGGCGGGTTGATCCAGCAGCCCTGCGGTCGCAGTGATCCGCTGGTCATGCCCGGACAATTTCTGAAGCTGTCCGATGGCCATCACCAGCCCCAGTCGAGCATTGGCCCGGGCTTCGGAAGCGGCGGATTCCTGCTGGGACGAGCGCAGCGAGACCGACGACAAAGACAGCAGCCCGACACCGATCATTACGAGCAAAAGCATCATCATGACGGTGGCCACCAGGGCGAAGCCGCGAGGCCGCCGCTTTCCGCCGCCGAGTCGGGACGGAAATTCAGTGCGTGGCATGCCGCAACTCATGCTCTTCAATTTTTGGAGGTCATGAATGGAATCAAACATCGGGTGCCTCTCGGGCGTCTGGAATGAACTTGAATAGGTGATCACTTTGTCCATGCAAGTCTGGGGAGCAAGGAAGGGCTACTGGTTGGTCTTCATGACCAGTCGGTTCCGGGATGGATTTGGGCGTGGTGCTGCGTTTAGTCGCGGCATGAAACGGCGCATTTGCTTCACCCTGCTGGGAATGACGGCATTGGCTTCCGGCGTGGAGTCCTTCGAGGACTATCCGGCCGGGGCCTTCGAGACCCTGAACACGCCGCTGGGGACCTGGTCGGCGGGTTCCGGTCAGGCGGAGGTCCACCAGGGCCACGCGAAGGCGGGCAACCAGTCCCTGCGGTTGCCCGGCGGCGGCGAGCAGGCTTTGGAGTTGGAGTTGGCCGGAGCACTGACCAAGCCTTCGCGGCTGTCGTTCTGGGCCGAGCGCTGGACCGCGCGCAAACCCTTCCTTTTCCGGATCGATGCGGCGGGGCCAGGGGGTGACTACGAAGAAGTCTGGAACGGCGACGGGGCGGTCAAGGTCGGCGGATTCCTGACGCCGGTCGAGGTGCCGCTGGAGGCCGGCGTTTCGAGGCTGCGGATCCGCTGCAACGCTCCGGAAAAGTCGGGCGTGATGCTGGATCTGCTGAAGCTCGAGGAGGAGAAGCCGATGCGACTGCTGGAGGTCGATGTCGCCCAACCGGTGGTCCCCGTGCTCAAACGCAAGGCGATCAATCCGGTGCTCGGACTGCGGGTGTCGACCGAAGGCAACCTGAAGCCGCTGAAGCTTGAGGCGGTCGAGGTGGAGATGGAGGGGACGACGCGTCCGGAGGACCTTGCCGCCATCGAACTGGTGCCGGGCGATGAGGATCCGAGCGGTGGATGGGGCGACCCCTTCGGCGATGCCGGCCGTGGTCCGAAGGCGGTGTTTGCCGGCGACGCGGAGCTTTCCGGCGGTGACAACTGGTGGTGGGTGTCGGTTCGGCTCAAGGACGATGCCGACATCGACGGTCGGGTCGATGCCCGGGTGACGCGGGTGAAAATTTCGGGCAAGGTGATCGACGTGGTTGCCGGGTCGGCACCGGGCGCCCAGCGCATCGGGGTGGCGCTGCGGCAGCACGGCGACGACGGGTCGAAGGCCTACCGGATTCCCGGCATGGTTCGAACCAAGGAGGGCACGCTGATTGCGGTTTATGACATTCGTTACGACGGCGGTCGCGACCTGCCCGGGAACATTGACGTGGGCGCCTCGCGCTCGACCGACGGGGGCCGCTCTTGGGAGCCGATGCGGGTGGCGATGGACATGGGCCCGGGTGGTGGCGACGGCGTGGGCGACCCCTGCGTGTTCGTCGATCGCGTGACCGGGCGGATCTGGATCGCGGCCCTCTGGAGTCATGGCAATCGCGCATGGCACGGATCCGGGCCGGGGCTGGAGCCGGACGAGACGGGTCAGCTCGTCATGGTCCACAGCGACGACGACGGCAGGACCTGGTCGAAGCCGCGCAACATCACCCGGGAGGTCAAGGACCCGGCCTGGAGGTTGTTGCTCAACGGCCCGGGAACCGGAATCACCATGAAGGATGGGACTCTCGTGTTTCCCGCACAATACCGCGCGGCCGACGGCAAGCCGTGGTCGACCATGATCTGGTCGAAGGACCGCGGGGAAACCTGGAAAATCGGCACCGGCGTGAAGAGCGACACCACCGAGGCGCAACTGGTGGAGCTGGAAGACGGGGTGATCATGATCAACTGCCGCGACAATCGTGGCGGTTCGCGGACGGTGGCGACGACGAAGGACCTCGGGGCAAGCTGGCAGCTTCACCCGACTGACCGCAAGGCACTGCCGGAAAGCATCTGCATGGCGAGCCTGTTGAAGTGGGACGTGCCGGGCGGGGACGAAACCCTGTTCTTTTCCAACCCGGCGACGACGAGCGGCCGACACACGATGACGGTCAAGGTTTCCGAGGACCTGGGGATGAGCTGGCCGGAGTCGATGCACACGCTCTACGACAAGCGGAGCGGTGCGGGTTACTCCTGCCTGGCACCGGCGGACGACGCCCACCTTGGGATTCTCTACGAGGGTCCCGTGGAGATCTACTTCCTGCGCATCCCGGTGGACGAGCTACTCGAAAGGGACGAGGGGGGTGCCTTCGATCCCGGCAGTGGCGCGCGTCGGAATGCCCCCGCGACCCTGGTGCCCCTGCCGCGCGAGATCGAGTGGGGTGGGGGAAAGCTCGAGCCCGGGGGGTGGTCGGTGAAGGCTTCGGGGGATCTTGGCCGGGCCTCTCGTCTGTTAGATCGCATGCCCGTGGGTGAGGTGGAGCTGGCGGTTTTCCTGGGGCCGGTGGCCGGTGGATCGGAGGCGTATGAAATGGCGGTCGACGAGAGCGGCGTGCGCTTGGTTGGAGCGAGCGATCTCGGCCTGCTGCGCGGCCTTTCCACCCTCCAGCAACTGACGGCCGAGGGCGAGCTGCCCTTCGTCCACGTCCACGACTGGCCGGCCTTTCCGGTGCGCGGGTTCATGCACGATGTCGGTCGGAACTTCCAGGAGGTCGAAACGATCGAGCGCTTCATCGGGACGATGGCCTCGCTCAAGATGAACGTCTTCCACTGGCACCTGACCGATTACCCGGGCTACCGCATCGAGTCGAAGCGGCATCCGGTGCTGAATGAAAAGTCGTCCTACCGTCAGACCCGCCAGCCGGGGCGCTTCTACACCTTCGAGCAGATCCGTGGGTTGTTCCGCAAGGCCCATGCGCTCGGCGTGGAAGTGCTGCCCGAGATCGACATGCCGGGCCACAGCGAGTATTTCAACACGGCCTTCGGTTTCGGCATGCAGGACCCGCGCGGGATGGAGATCTGTGCCGACCTGCTCGACGAGTTCTGTGACGAGGTGATCGTGCCGCTGCGCAAGGAGGGCGTGTCGATCCCGCGCTTTCACCTCGGCTCGGACGAGGTGCGGATCACGAACGCGGCCTTCCTGCCGAAGATGGTGGAGGTGCTCCGCGGGCACGGGCTCGAGGTGGTCGTGTGGCGGCCGGGCGGGCTGCCGGATGCCGAGTGCATTACGCAGCTCTGGGCGAAGGGGAAGCCGGCACCGGGGGTCAGGTTTATCGACTCGGCGGTGAACTACGTGAACCACATGGATTTCCTCGATGGTCCGCCGCACGCCTTCTACTGGCAGCCGTGCTGGCGGCCGGAAGGCGATGGTCAGGCACTGGGGGCCATCCTCTGCCATTGGCCGGACATCAACACCGGTGGCGAGGAAAACATCTACACGCAAAGCCCGGTGCTGCCGGCGATGGTGGCGGCGGCGGAGCGCTTCTGGCGCGGGTTGCCGGAGGATCATCCGGATTTGTGGTCGCAGCTTCCCTCGCCGGGCGATCCGCGGCTGGAACCCTACCGGCTCTTCGAGCGCGACCTCTTGACGGTCGGTCGCCGACTGGCGCGCGAGTGGCCGTTTCCCTATCATGCCCAGACCTCGATGCGATGGCGGGTCATCGGGCCGTTCCCGCACGGGGGAGATACGACGAAGACGTTTCCTCCCGAGTCGATGGAGCGGCTCGGCCCGGTCGTGCATGAGGGGATTTCGTATGAACCGTTCGAGGTCGCGGGCGGCACAATTCACTTCAGGAACTTCTTCGGGCTGGGAGGCGTGCTTCCCGGCGCTCCCACGGAAGGGACGGCCTACGCCGAAACCCGAGTCTGGTCGGACGAGGCGCGGGAAATCCCGTGTTGGATCGGTTTCAACACACCTTCGACCTCGGACCGCCGCGCCGGGCCGATGATCTCCGGCAAGTGGAGCCACGAGGACGGGCGGGTGTGGGTGAACGGCGAGGAGCTCGAGCCGCCCCGCTGGGAGAACGAAGGGTACATGCCGGCAAAAACCGCACGGGACGAGCGGCCGTTCGTGAACGAGGGCTACGCCTATCGCGAGCCTGCCCTGGTGAAGCTCGACAAGGGCTGGAACCGCGTGCTCGTGAAGGCGCCGAAAACCTCGAAGGGCTGGAAGTGGATGTTCACCTTTCTTCCGCTGGAAGATGACCTGAAGATCGAGCCGTGAAGGTCGCGAGGTTCGGAATCGATGCGGGTCCGTGGGACGCCCCACGCCGCTGGCTGGTGCTGGCGCCGCATCCGGATGACTTCGAGGTGGTGGCCGTGACCATGCGGTGCTTGTTAGAGCGTGGCTGCGAGTTGTTTCTCGAGGTTCTCACCGGTGGTGCGAGCGGCGTGGAGGACGTCTTTGCCGATGGCTGGGAAGCCAAGACCGCGGCGCGTGAAGAAGAGCAGCGGGAAAGTTGCCGGCGGTTCGGGTTGCCGGAGAACAGTTTGCGATTTCATCGCCTTCCCGAGGACGAGCAGGGCCACATGCGGGACGATCGCGGCAACGAGTCGCGGGTCCGCGCCATCCTCGACCGGGTCGGGCCGGAGGCCGTGGTGTTGCCCCATGGCAGGGACAGCAACGCCGATCACCGCCGGACCTTCCGCTACTTCGAGTGTTGGCGGAACGGGCGGGAAGCGAAGCCCTTGGCCCTGCTGGTGCGCGACCCGAAGACGCTCGGCATGCGGCTCGACCTGGTCACGGTCTTCGATCAGGAGAAGGCGGCGTGGAAGGCGGAGCTGCTGCGGTGTCACCGCTCCCAACACGAGAGGAACCTGCGGAGCCGCGGCATCGGTTTTGATGAGCGAATTCTCGGCGTGAACCGGGAGATCGGAGGTGAAGTCGGGGAGGCGTATGCCGAGGGGTTCGCGCTGTTGGAAGCGCCGCTGGTATCGCCCGACCGACCGGGGCCGGAGACAGCGATGATGGAGTTGCAGCGTTTCTCCGAATTGAAGTTGGCAAGGTCCGGACGCTCCCATTCAATCCTGCCGTGAATCCCTTGGTTCGCCTGATCCCGTCGCCGCTGGTGAGGTTCTTCGCTCGGCCCTATGTTGCGGGTGACAGTATTGAACGGGCGCTCCAAGTCGCCGAAGCCCTGCAGGAACGGGGGGTGGCATCAACCCTCGACCTGCTGGCCGAGGCGATCGAGACGCCGGAGATCGCCGAGCGCAATCAGGCGACCTATCTTGAGATGATCGATGCGGTCGCTTCGCGTTTTCCAGATCCTGCGAGCCGGCCGTCGCTCTCGCTCAAGCTTTCGAGTTTCACGACCGATCCGCTGGAGGATGGTGGGCACGCCGCGGGATCGGCCGAGGCCGCGCGGGTGATCGCCGCCGCCGCCCGAGAGAGGGGGGTCGCGCTGACCATCGACATGGAAAGCCGGCACTGGACCGACTTCACCCTCGACCTTGTCCATGAACTCCACGAGGCCGGACACACGCATGTCGGCACCGTGTTGCAGACCCGGCTGCGGCGCACCGGGGACGATCTCGACCGGTTGCCGCCCGGTTCACGGGTCCGGTTGGTGATCGGCATCTATCAGGAACCCGCGGAGGTGGCGCTTTCCAACAAGGAGGAGATGAAGTCGCGCATGTTGGAGTTCGGGGAGCGACTGCTCGAGCGAGGCCACTACGTCGAATTCGGCACCCACGACGAGAAGTGGATCCGTCGCTTCGTCGACCGGGTGCTGGAGTGCCACGGTCCCGAACGCTTCGAGATCCAGACCCTCTACGGCGTTCCGCGGGAGAGGATCACGGAAGAGTTGCGGCAGCGGGGTTGCATCGTGCGCCAGTATGTGCCGTTCGCGCTGGGTTGGCCGATGGCGATCGATTACCTGCGCCGCCGTCTCGACGAGTTTCCGGCGATGATGTTCCTGGTGGCGAAGAACTGGTTCGGGGCGGAATCCTGAGGGCAGGCCCAGGTTCGGGACGGTTCGGTCCGGAAAGGAGGGGCATGGAAGCCCCCGGGGCTCGAACACCCATCCTTGGGCACGATTTTGCCGGAAAAGACATGATTTACACCCTTAAAAGTCGACTTCTTTGGGCTTTCCGGTGTATGATGTTAAGAACTTTATCAAAGCCAAAACGCTAAAACGATCTGCGGGATTCGGCCAAACCACTCCCGGGAGTCACTGCAATGAGCAAGCCCTTTTCACCTTCGACGAAGCCATCCGAAACGACCACCAAGCGCACAAGTGCCCGGGGGCGTTCGACATTCAATCTCTGACTCTAACTTCTTGAGTGTTGTTTACATTGTAACTACAATTTGTGAGTAAAGCATAGACAAGTCAAGATTCCCACAGACGCCGCAATGACGAACCATCCACCACTCAAGCGCCTGTCCCCGGGTCCGGCAATCGAGCGGACTCGCTCGCCGCGAGGCTTTGCCTTGGTGGTCACCATTTCCCTGATGGTTCTGCTTTCGATGCTCGCCATCGGGCTTCTTTCGCTTTCGACCGTCACCCTTCGTGCTTCGGCGAGTGGTAGTGCGATGGCCGAGGCCCGGGCCAATGCCCGCCTCGCGCTGGTGATGGCCATTGGTCAATTGCAGAAGGCCGCAGGACCCGACACCCGGATCACTGCCGATGCCGATCTTTTGGCCGAAGACACTCCCAATGCCCACTGGACCGGCGTGTGGAAGACCCGGCCTGACGAGGACCTCGGCACCGGTGAGCCCGGACTCTCCGTCGTTGATCACCACGACAGCGACCTTTACCTGACCGACAGTCGAGTGGGCGAAAGTGGCCGCGTCGTTGAACGGCCAGGCGTGCTTGAATGGCTGGTGAGCGGGAATGCCGCCCCCGACACAACTCCGGAGGACTCATGGATTCCCCTGGTGGCGGCCGAGGATGAGTCCGACCGCGTCTCGGTGCCACCGGTCAAGCTGGGTGAGAACGATCGCCTGGGCTGGTGGGTTTCGGACGAAAACCAGAAGGCGCTCGTGTCGCTCCCGGACCGGAACGCCGGGACCAATCCTGTCGCGTCGCGCGTAGCCTCGCAGGATTTCGACTTCGAAACGTTCGCTCCCGGCGGCGGCTCCGCGCTTCTGGCAGGTCATGCCGATCTGCCGGACAGCCAGCTCGAGTCGGTCGTCAGCCTCGCTACTGCCGCCTTACTCCCGCTAGCCGGCGGCGATCAGATACAGGGCGAGCTTTCGGGGCTCGGGCATCACCTCACCTCCCACGCCCGCGGGCTCTTCGTCGATGTGAAGCGGAGTGGTCTCAAGCAGGATTTGTCGACTTTTCTCGCCCTTGGAGACATCCCCGCCAGTGCCGATCTTGCCGGACTTCGGGAGGATGACGTGATCCTCCCCGGCGAGCACCACCGCATGACCAGCCCGCGCTTCGGCATCCTGAAGGCCTGGGCCGACCTCGCGAACGAACTCGACCGCGATGCGGGTCCTGCCGTGATCGAGCCACGTCCGCCGGTGACAAAGAGGATGGATATTCCGGGCTCGGTGTCGGGGCCTGTGAGGGACCTTGTCAACGCGACCGAGCCCGCCATTCAACCGGTCGTGATCGAGGCCTCACTGGGATGGGACTTTTCGCCCTACTCGGTCAATGGGGCACCCACCGACTACATGCGCGGACACATCTATCCACGGCTGATCCTGTGGAATCCCTTCAACGTCACCCTCGCGGCCAAGGAGTATGTGGTGCTGCTCTCCCATCCCCTCTACGGCGGCTTCTCGGCGCGGGGCACGCGGATCGACAGCCGGGGCAACCGCTTCTACTTCGACGACATGTGCGGCAGGCCGACGGAGGGCTTCCTCGGGTTTGTCACCGAGCCGACGGAGCTGGCCCCCGGTGAGACGAAGGTCTTCACCCCTTCGGTGGAGGCTTCGGCGGGGACGAAGCTTTTCGGCAAGGCGGTGGCCTTCGATCCGCAGGATTACTCGTCCAATGTGCTGACCGCCGAGCAGATTCCGGGCGTCGAGAACTTTTATTGGGACAGCACGGTGCCGGTTCCCCCGGAAACCCCGTCGAACCGTAACCAGCCCTACGGGTTCTCCGCCGACATGAACAGCTTCTACGCCACGCCGGGCTTCAGCGATGAGTTCATCGTCTATCAGGTCGACGGGAACCCGGGCTCGATCAGCTATCAGGACCTCGACAGCGACAGCGGTTTCCCGCGAGTCGGACATTTTCTCTGCCAGAATTGGGGCCTCAATCGCTATCACAAGTGGTACGGCGCTGAGAAGAACAACCATCCGTCCAACAACGGCACGCCTTTCCGCGAGTTTCGCCCGGGAGCCCAGGACATCGGTGTCCTCGACAACCGGCGTCCGCCGCGGCTGTGGAGAAGGGGAGTCCGGATGATCTGGTTCGACGACGAGTCCGAGCATGTCGCCACGGGCAAGCAGGTGCCGGCCGGGCGATACACCGTGCCGTGGATGGCCTCGGCAAACCTGCGGGGCGGGCTGCTCCACCACGGGAACTGGGTCAACATCCCGTTTGCCAGCGGCTGGCAGTTCCCCGGCAGCGACAGCCACATCTACTTCCGCCAGCCGACCGATCCCCAGCTCTTCCAGAACTTCTTCCCGCCGTCGCCCTTCGGGGCTCCCGACGATTCGCTTCCTGCGCGCTGCACCATCTACGACGTTCCTCGTCGCGAGACCGGGGTGATCTCGATGGGGCAGCTGCAGCACGCGCAGCTTTCCTACTGCACCTGGCATCCCTCGTTGGTGATCGGACACAGCCAGGCGACGATGAATTCGGATCTCGATGCCACGGCCATCAAGGATCGGATCGCCGACGGCTCGCGCTGGGAGGGCGACCGACCATGGGTCTTCAACAACCTCATCCAGAGTGGGACGGGTGCCGAGAGTCACAACGGAGAAGTCCTCATCTACGACCTGTCATTCGAGGCCAACGAGGCCTTGTGGGATCGATTCATGCTCTCCTCGATTCCCTTCGATGGCAGCCGATCCGACTGGGACGGCGAGGAACCGCTGCCGGTCGGGCGCTACGTTTTCAACGATGACGCATCCGCCTGGAACGTCGATCGGCTCCGGCAGATGCTCGCGAGCGATTCCTCGATGGCCTTCCACCGTGCCGCCGAGTTTCTCGCCAACGACGGCGCCTTCAATGTCAACAGCACCTCGGTCGCGGCGTGGACGGCCCTGCTCGGATCGATGCGGGACCTCGAGGTGCCGACACTTGATGGAAACGTCTCGTCCGGCACCCATCAGTTGTCCCGCTCGGTGCTGCCGGCCATGGCGGGGTCGGACTTGATCCGCTCGGTCCGCGAGGAGGAACTCTGGAACGGATTCCGGACGCTGTCGGACAGCGATCTCGAGCGTCTCGCCGACGCCATCGTCGATCAGGTGCGGGAACGCGGGCCGTTCCTCTCGGTCGCAGATTTCGTCAACCGTCGCCTCGTCGAGGATCGCTCCACCAGCGGGAGTGGTGCCATCGACCAGGCCATTGTCAGCGCCCGGGTGTTCAATCGCTCGCTCGACCGGGCCGCGCGCACCGACACCCGGGACATCGGCCAGGTGGTCACCGCAGGGGATCGCCCTGACAGCGTGCTCTACGGCCTGCCTGGCTACTTCACTCAGGGCGACGTCCTGACCGCGATCGCACCGGCGATCACCGTGCGCGGCGACACGTTCCGCATCCGGACCTACGGGGAGGCAAGAAACCCGGATGGCACGGTCGCCAAGGCATGGTGCGAGGCCGTGGTCCGTCGCACGCCGGACTATGTGGACCCGGCTGACGATGCGACCGAAGCCGCGATCGATCACTCTCAAGAGAATCCGCGGATCGGTGATCTTTCGCAGGCGAACCTGCGTTTCGGTCGTCGTTTCTCGATGGTTTCCTTCCGCTGGCTGTCTCCTGAGGAAATGAGCAACTCATGAGGCGACGACTTCTTGCGCTTGCATTCTTGTCGATTCCTGCGGCGGCTTTGGCCCAGCGGTCGGATAGCGACTCGTCAATCACCGCTTCACTGATTCCAGTCGGTTCGAATTCCGACGCGTATTGGGAGGGGGATGGGCCGGGCATGCGCGCGATCGCGCTCGATCCGGAGGCGGCACCTCCATCGACCCTGACGATCCGCACCCGCAAGGGTTTCCAAACGATTCCCACGATCCTCAATCGTCCGAGCCCGGTGCTCCCGGTCCGCGCGGGCAAGCTTCGGGTGTTCGCCAATGGCGAGGCGGGACCCGACGAGGAACCGGAACTGTTCGGAGAATTCGCGATTCCCGGAACCTCGGGGCACTACGACATCTTTCTCAACCGGGATCCCAAGCGGAAGGACTGGGAGAAGGCGCAGGCCATCATCCTTCCCGCGTCGAGCACGGCCTTTCCCGAGGGCAGCTTCCGCTTGGTGAATCTCTGCGGGATTCCGGTAATGGTCCGGGTCGGAAAGGAAACCCTCCAACTCGCCGCACGCAAGGCCCGGTTGCATCGCGCCGGCCCCGGAACGGATGGCAGGATGCTCACCCTTCAGGCGCTCTATCAGGCAGGGGATGGCAGTGCGCGGCTTTTCCTGCGGACCGGCATCAAGGCCAGCAGCCGGGACCGAACCAACATCATCTTCTATCCCGGGCGCGATCCGAAGAAGCCCTGCAAGGCAACGTGGTTCACCCAGATTCCTCCCTCTCCGCTGAATGAGGACGAGGATGAGACATCGTGATCGAACGGCCGGTCGACTTCGTGCTCCATCCGATTCGCATGCGGAGGGTTGCAAGGTGCGGAAAAGGTGGTAGATCGATGCCCGCAACCGAAAGCCATGCCAACCTACGATTATCGCTGCGAGACCTGCGGACACCAGTTCGAGGTGTTTCAGGGAATGAACGACCCGAAGCTGGAGGACTGCCCGGCCGATGAATGCGCGGGCCCCGTGAAGCGCCTGCTGGGCACGGGGGCCGGCGTCATTTTCAAGGGCGGGGGCTTTTACCAGACCGACTACCGGTCGGACTCCTACAAGCAGGGGGCCAAGAAGGAGAGCGACTCGAAGAAGCCGGCCGAGTCGAAGAAGGAATCCAAGCCGTCGAAAGCTTCCGGTTCCGGCGAGAGTGCCGCGTGAGGCAGGCTTGGCAAAGCCCGGGGAATCCGCTAGCGCTGGTCCATGGCTGACAGCGGCGACGTTCCGGGGAAAAAAGGCGGGTGCTTCAGCAAGCTCGTGGGCTTGCTGTTGCTCGTCGTGGCGGTCGGGGTGGGAGCGGCGGTGGTGGCCATCGTGCAACCGCAGGACCTGTCGGATCTGGAGGGCCGGGGCCCGGGGGCCGTGGGCGAGAAGTCTCGCGACCTGCCGCAGGTGATGAAGAACGCGTTCGACGGAGGATATCCGCTGACGCTGACCGAAGGGGAGATCAATCTCTACCTGCGCGACACGTTGAAAGCGGAGCAGACCGGGTTTCTGGCGGATCAGGTGAAGATCCGGGACGTCGCGGTGAGGCTCGAGGACGACCGCGCCGAGGTGATCATCCAACGGGAGGTTGCCGGGCGGACGCTGACGCTCTCGATGTACCTGCGCGTCGAGCAGATGGAACTGCCGGACGGACGGGTGACGACCCAGGTTTTCCGCAATGGGGGCCTCTATCACGAAAGCCTGCCGCGGCCGTCGGTGGGTGGACGGTTCGGCCAGCTTCCGGTGCCCGAGGGTTTCCTCCACCTGGTTCTGCCGTCGTTCACCAAGCTGGCATCGGTCTACCGCTCGGAGACTGAAACCCGCTCTGAGAAGGCGCTTGATTTCATTGACGACATGGCGCGGATCCGCATCGAGGAAGGCAAGCTGGTGATGCAGTCCGCCCCGTCGATGCCCGGGATCCCGTCGCCTTCGGGACGATGATGAAGCGGGCATCGATCCTGGTGTTTTGTGGAGCGGTGACTCTCTTGGTCGCCGAGGATCCTCCGAAGGCCATTCCCTTGCTCGACACCGATGCGATCGTGCCGGATACCGGTGAAGCGCCGACCCGGCTCGAAGGGCCCCGGGTCAACCCCGGGCTAGCCGTCCGCGGGAGGGTGGAAACGGCGAGCGGCCAGTTTGGCGTGTCCGGCGGAACGGCGGATGTGCGCGCGTCGCTGGCGCTGCAGGCGGAGGGCGAGCGCGGGCGGCTTCACGAGTTGCTCGGACTCCAGAAGGAAGCGGTGGTGATGCCGATCGAGATCCTGCTTCACGGGGCGCCCGGAGATCCGCCGCGGGCGCGTCCGCTGGCGATGGAGCTGCGCTTCACCCGCGACACCTACCTGCTGAACGTGCACGTCGATTTCTCCCGGGGGATCGATCACGAGCAGATGCGCCGGGCGATGTGGCGGGGGCTGATCTACGATCGGTCGCTCGAGGGAGTGGCACCCGGTGGTCTCGGTGGGCCGCTGGAGGCTCCGGTCTGGCTGGTGGAAGGGCTTCTCGAGGCGGATCTTTGGCGGCGGGGGGCGGGCGACCGGCAACTCTACGAAGGTGTCTTCAAGAAGGATCTGCCCTTTGTGGTCGATGAGGTTCTCGCCATGGGGGATACCACCCATGCCCGGCTCGACGGAGTGTCGCGCGAAGTATTCCGGGTATTGTCGGGCGCCCTCGTCATGGCCCTGCTGGAACAGCCGGGCGGCCGGGCGTCGCTGGCTTCGTTCTGCGGAGAAGTGGCCCGCTTCGAAGGCGAGATGCCGATCCTGCTGCGTCGACATTTTCCCAGTCTGAACCTCTCGCAGAACGGCCTGGTAAAGTGGTGGGCGCTGACCCTGGCGAAGTTGGCGGATGCCCCGCTAACCGACTCGATGAGCATTGCCGAGACCGAGCGGGAACTCGACCGTGCCCTGCGGCTCCGCTTCCAGTTGGGCGGGCAGATGAAACAGATACCGCTGAGCCGGCACGCGGAGGCCGGAGACTTGTCGGAGGCGGACCGGCTCATCGCCATTCGTTCCGCGCAGGAATCGCTGAACCGGCTGAGCTATCGCTGCTTCCCCTCCTACCGCCCGTTGCTCCTCGAGTATCAGGAGTTGCTGGTTGATTGGGCGGGCGGCGAGGACGAGCAGGTCATCGAGGGTCTGCGCCTCGGGTTGGAGGACACCCGGACGATCATGGAGGCGCGAGCCCTGCGGGGGCGGGATTTTCTCGACTACTGGGAAATTTCCGGAGCGAGTGAACTGAGTGGCAGCTTCGATGACTACCTGCGGCTCAAGCGGGAGTTGGCCGAGCGGCCGAGAGTCGAGAGGGACGACCCGATTTCCCGCTATCTCGACCGTATGGAAAAGGCACTTGCGCCAAAAGGCGGTCGATAATCGGCAGGATTTCCCCGCGGGTTTGACTTCGCGGAGTCCGCTCCCCAGATTGCGCCGCGTGTCCGGAAACCTGCTACACTCACCGATCGAAGCCCTGCACGAGGAACTCGGGGGGCGGATGGTGCCCTTCGCCGGCTGGAACATGCCGGTAATGTACAGCTCGATCCTCAACGAGCACCAGGCGGTCCGGGGCAGCGCCGGGATTTTCGACATTTCCCACATGGGGCAGTTCATCGTCCGCGGCGAATCCGCGGAGGCCTGGCTGAACCGCCTGCTGGCCAACAACGTGGCCAAGCTGGGCGACGGTCAGGGCCAGTATTCATTTTTGCTCAACGAGCGGGGCGGGGTGATCGACGACCTGATCGTGTATCGCCGGAGGGCTGGGGAGTTCTTCCTCGTGGTGAATGCCGCCAAGGCCGATGAGGACCTGGCGTGGCTGAAGGCGCACGGCGAGGCGGGGGCCGAGTTGATCGACCAGAGCGCCGAGTGGGCCGGGATGGCCGTGCAGGGACCGGAGTCGCCCGCTGCCTGGGCGAAGGTTTTTCCGGACACCGATCTTCCGCCGCGCAACGGGATCGCCGACTTGCCGGGTGGCGGCATCGTGTGCCGGACCGGCTACACCGGGGAAGACGGCTTCGAGTATTTCTGTCCGGCCTCGCAGGGTGCCGCCGCCTTCCGGAGTTTCATCGACGCGAGAGCCAGTCCCTGCGGACTCGGGGCGCGGGACACGCTGCGACTTGAAATGTGCTATCCGTTGAATGGCAGCGATCTCTCGCCGGAGCGGACGCCGATCGAGGCCGGGCTCGGGTTCTTCGTGGATCTGGAAAAGGGTGACTTCATCGGTCGCGAGCGGCTGGCGGCCCAGAAGCAAGCGGGGCCGGACGAACGACTGGTGGCGATCGAGTGCACCGGCAAGAGCGCTCCGCCACGCGCCGGTTATGCGGTGGTTGGACCGGACGGCAAAGGCCTGGGCACACTCAGCAGCGGCGTGCTTTCGCCGAGTCTCGGTCGCGGCATCGGCATGGCCTACCTGCCACGCGAGTGTGCGAAGGTGGGCACCGAGGTGCAGATCGACGTCCGGGGGCGCCAGTTTCCCGCGGTGATCGTGAAGAAACCGTTTTACAAGCCGACCCACCAGAAAGGATAAGACTCCCGTCCATGAACATTCCCGAAGATCTTCGCTACGACAAATCCCACGAGTGGGTGCGCCTTGAGGGCGACACCGCCACCATCGGAATCACCGACCACGCCCAGGAAGAATTGACGGACGTCGTGTTTGTCGAGCTTCCCGAGGTGGGCCGGGCGGTGGATGCGGGCGACCCGACCGCCGTGGTCGAATCCGTCAAGGCCGCCAGCGACATCTACTCGCCGGTGGCCGGCGAAGTGGTCGAGGTGAACGACGCGGTCGAGGCCGATCCGGCGCTGGTCAACACCGATCCCTACGGCGCGGGATGGATCTACAAGCTGAAGGTCCGCGATATGGCGCAGGTTGAGGCGATGATGGATGCCGCCGCCTACCGCGGGATGATCGGTTGAGTTTTTCCAGTCCCCGGCCTCATTGCGCGGGCAGCCAGCCCCTCGAACTTCCCATGTCCCTGCATTCAGATTTTGCCAGCCGCCACCTCGGCTCCATTGGTCACGAAATCGACGGCCTTCTGGATACCGTCGGCTACGATTCCCTCGACACGCTGATCGATGACGCCGTGCCCGCGGCGATCCGCCTCGAGAAACCGTTGGAGCTGCCGGAGCCGCTGAGCGAACCGGCGGCGCTGGACAAGCTGCGCGCGATCTTTTCGCGGAACGAGGTGAAGCGGAGCTTCATCGGCCAGGGTTACCACGGCACCCTTGTCCCCGGAGTCATCCAGCGCAACATCCTGGAAAACCCCGGCTGGTACACGGCCTACACGCCCTATCAGGCCGAGATTGCCCAGGGCCGGCTGGAGGCCTTGCTGAACTTCCAGACACTCGTCACCGAGCTCACCGCGCTGGATGTGGCGAATGCCTCGTTGCTCGACGAGGGCACCGCCGCCGCCGAGGCGATGAGCCTGGCGCTGGCGGGTGCGCCGAAGGGGCGGGTGATGTTCGTTTCCGATGCCTGCCATCCGCAGACCATCGACGTCGTGACGACCCGGGCCGAGCCGCTCGGGATTGAAATCGAGGTCGGCGACTGGCGGAATTACGAGCCGGGTGAGGGGTTCTTTGCCGCACTGGTCCAGTATCCCGACACGCACGGTTCGGTGGATGACTTCAGCGCGTTCTTCGAGAAGGTTCATGCCGCCAAGGGTGTGGCCATCGTCGCGGCCGATCTGCTGGCGCTGACGCTGCTCAAGCCGCCGGGTGAGTTCGGGGCGGACATCTGCGTCGGCGTCGCCCAGCGCTTCGGGGTGCCGATGGGCTTCGGCGGACCGCATGCCGGCTTCATGGCCTGCATCGATCGCCTCAAGCGCAAGTTGCCGGGGCGCCTGATCGGCGTCTCCAGTGATCCCAAGGGGCGCCCGGGCCTGCGACTCTCGCTCCAGACCCGTGAGCAGCACATCCGCCGTGACAAGGCGACCTCCAACATCTGCACCGCCCAGGTGCTGCTCGCCGTGATGGCCTCGATGTATGCGGTCTATCATGGCCCCGACGGCTTGCGGCACATCGCCGTGGTGATCCAGACGAAGACGGCGGCCCTTTCCGCGAGCCTGCGGACCGCTGGCATCGAGCCGTCCAACGGGACGTTCTTCGACTCACTGACCATCCCGGGTGTTGACGCCGAAAAGGTGTTGGCGGCGGCTGCGGAGGCCGGGATCAATCTCCGGAGCATCGACGGGTCGACCGTCGGCGTGGCGATCGACGAAACGAGTTCGTGGGAGGACCTCGACCGGATTGCGGCAGTCTTTGGAGCGGATGCCCCCGAGCGCGGCACGGACGGCCGGAGCTGGGACGAGTCGCTCGACCGGCAGGGCGGTTTCCTCGCCCAGAAGGTCTTCAATTCGCATCATACCGAGACCGGCATGCTGCGTTACATCAAGCGCCTCGAGTCGAAGGACCTCGCCCTGAACGAATCGATGATTCCGCTCGGGTCCTGCACCATGAAGTTGAACGCCACTTCCGAGATGCTTCCCCTGAGTTGGGACACGGTGGCGAACATGCACCCCTTCGTTCCTGCCGACCAGAGCACCGGCTACCGCGAAATGCTCGGCCAGCTCGAGGATTGGCTGGCGGAGATCACCGGCTTCGCCGCCGTCTCGCTGCAGCCCAACGCCGGGTCCCAGGGCGAGTATGCCGGCCTTCTGGCCATCCGCCGCTATCACGAGGCCAACGGTGACACCGGGCGCGACGTGTGCCTGATTCCTCTTTCCGCCCACGGCACCAATCCGGCCTCGGCGGTGATGGCGGGAATGAAGGTCGTCGGGGTCGCCTGCGACGACCAGGGCAACATCGATGTCGCCGACCTGCAGGCGAAGATCGACGGTCACGAGGGACGCATCTCGGCGTTGATGGTGACCTACCCTTCGACCCACGGTGTCTTCGAAGCCACGATCATCGACATCTGCGAGCGGGTTCATGCCGCCGGCGGCCAGGTCTACATGGACGGCGCGAACATGAACGCGCAGGTCGGCCTGACCAGTCCGGGGAGGATCGGTGCCGACGTCTGCCACCTGAATCTTCACAAGACCTTCTGCATACCGCACGGCGGAGGTGGTCCGGGTGTCGGCCCGATCGGGGTGGCCGAGCAACTGGTGCCATTCCTTCCCGGTCACCGACAACTTGGCGATGCCTCGGGCGTCGTCTGCTCGGCGCCGTGGGGCAGCGCGTCGATCAACGTCATCTCATGGATGTTCATCGCCATGATGGGGGCGGAGGGGCTGACCGAGGCGACCAGGATCGCGATCCTCAACGCCAACTACATCGCCCGGCGTCTGTCGCCCTTCTACCCGATCCTCTACACGGGCAACAAGGGCCTGGTCGCCCACGAGTGCATCATCGACCTGCGGGAACTTTCCGCGAAGAGCGGCATCACCGTCGAGGATGTCGCCAAGCGCCTGATGGACTATGGTTACCATTCGCCGACCATGAGCTGGCCGGTCGCCGGCACGCTGATGATCGAGCCGACCGAGTCGGAGGCCAAAGCCGAGCTCGACCGTTTCTGCGACTCGTTGATCGCGATCCAGGGCGAGATCATGGCGGTGGCCAACGGTGAGGCCGATGCCAGGGACAACGTGCTGAAGAATGCGCCCCACCCGGCGGAGGATGTCTGCGGGGATGACTGGGGGCACTCCTACGGCCGCGAGCAGGCGGCCTACCCGCTTCCAGGCCTGAGGCTGCACAAGTTCTGGCCGGCGATCGGGCGGGTGGACAATGTCGCCGGTGACCGGAATCTCGTGTGCACCTGCGACAGCGTCGAGGCGTATGCCGCGGCGACATCCACCGATTGATCGTGCGTGGCGGCATCAGCCGTGCTTCAACCCGCCATGCCGATGGAGAACTCACCGATCGACTGGGCAAGCTGGAGCGCCCCGGTCCACGCCACCCTGATGTTCGTGGTCCGCGATAAAGAGATCCTCCTGATCGAGAAGAAGCGGGGTCTTGGTGCGGGAAAGGTCAACGGGCCCGGGGGCAAGATCGACCCGGGTGAGACCCCGGTGCAGTGCGCCATCCGGGAGACCGAAGAGGAGCTCCGCATCACCGTGAAGAGACCGAAGAAGCTCGGCGAACTTCACTTCGCCATGTCGGACGTCGAGGACATCCTGTGCCACGTCTATCTCGCCCGCAGCTTTGAGGGCGAGCCGACCGAGACCGATGAAGCGGCACCGCTGTGGTGTCGCCTCGACGACATTCCCTATGACCGGATGTGGAAGGATGACATCCACTGGATGCCGCTGTTCCTCGACGAGCGATCGTTTCTCGGGCGCTTTGTCTTCGAGGGTGAGGAAGTCATCTGGTCGGATATCGAGAAGGATGTGTTCTGGCCTTCGGGTGGTTGATGCAAAAAGCCCCGGCGCCTTGGAGGCGACGGGGCTGGTTGATAGGATTGTTTTCGGCGATCAGAGCGACGCCTTGAGGCTGTCGAACTTCTTACGCAGCGAGCTGAGGTTGCTCTCGGCGGCATCGATCTGCTTGGCGAGGCTCTGGAGCTCGACGAGTTTCTTCTCAAGCGAACCACCGGCACTTGCCTTGGTCTTCGCCTTGGCCTTGGAGCCGGCCGGACGACCCGGACGGCGACCGGGCTTCTTCGGAGCGGATCCACCGGCCTTGAGCCAGCTGGAAATCGTCAGAGGAGAAATGCCGAACTTCTTCGAGGCCGAGCTTTGGCCACCGCGGCCCTTTGCGGCGTTCACTTCGTTGACGAAGTCGATCACCTCTTTTTTCTGAGCGGGGGTGTAACGCTTACCGCGGCTTCCGGACTTCTTTGCGGCCTTCTTGGCCGTCTTTTTTGGTTTGCTGCTCATGGCTAGGAGCCGGACTTATCTCCCTTCCTCCGCTTATGCAATGCCTTAATTTGCTTCAATTAGGTAAGTTATGAGGAAGCGCCCAGGACGCTTTCGATCATTTGTGGGGTGAGTTGACGAAAATCCGTAATCCAAAGATCGGCGTCCTGCTTCACCCGTGCGCGTTCGATGACACCGCCATAACCGATGAACAGGTCGCATGCCTCACGAGACTCCAGGTCCGAGATGCCATCGCCGATCATGACCACCCTCTCCGGCAGACATGCCTGCTTCCAAGTCCGGATGATCTCAGGTTTGCCGCCGTTCCGCGTGGTCGGGTAATCCTCACCGTAGCCCGTGTAGCGGCCTTCGTCGTCGTGGAACATCGGCACGGCTTCGACATGTCGAATCCCGAGTCGGGTGGCAAGCGGCTCGATGAGTGGAGCAAAGCCCCCGGAAAGAATCACCGGTGTCCACTGCTCCTCCCGCAGCGCATCGAGAAGTTCGACGCTGCCGGGTGTGAGGGTCTCGACATAGCGCCGTGCGACCTGCTCGCAGAGTCCGCGATCCGGAGCGAGACACTCCATCCTCCGGCGAAACACCTCGTCGAGCGGGATCTCGCCGTTCATGGCGGAGTGGGTGAGCGACTCGACCTGCTCGAACACCTCGGGGCCGGCGGCGCGTGCGAGTTCGTCGATGCCTTCAATCGAGGAAAGCGTCGAGTCGCAGTCGAAGAAGATGAGCTTTCCCCGGGGCCGGGTCGGCGGGTGGATGACGACCTCGGCACCGCAATCGACCCGGTCGAACAGGTCGATCATGTCCCGACGTTTCAAGCGGACGCAGCCGCAGCTCGCGGGCGCTCCGATCTGTTCCTCCTGATTCGTTCCATGGATGTAGATGTAGCGATCGAAGGAGTTGCGATTTTCGGGATCGAGCCCTTCGAGACGAAGGATGCGCGAGAGAATCAGATCGCAATCATCGTGACCGCCTTTCCACAGGCCGTGGGGTTTCCTGCCACGGAAAATCGTATCGGCGGGTACTCCGTCGCCGATCTTCTCGCAGATCCGGAAGCGCCCGGTCGGTGTGCGATAACTTCCCTCATCAAAACCCACCCCCTTGGCCGCGGTGGAGACCGGCCAGCGCTGAAGCACGGTTTCGCCGGCGAGGAGGGTCAGTTCCTGCCGGTCGATGGAGATTTCGAGGCGGACGGGTGTCATCGTGAAATGCAGGCGAGGGAATGTCGTCCGCCGAGTGCGGAGGCGAGCTTGAAGATGCTCCTGGGTGAGGCCTCGCCGCAATCGCGGGGGAAGATGCCGGCGCAGGCGAGGGCAAGCTCCAACAGCCCGCCGGCCCCGACCCCGTGTCCGGTGTGGGGTTTGTAGCGCGCGACCGGGCAGGTGAGGCTGTCCTCGATGGCCATGCTTTCGAGCCGATGGTTGCTGGCGGTGCCGCTGGCATGAGGAATGAGCAGGTCCGGCTTGCCGTGGATTTCCGAAGCTTCCCGGAGGAGGGAGGCAAGGCGAGCCGCATCGCGACCGCTGCCGACCAGTGCGGTCGCGTCGGCAATCGCGTGGCAGCCGAGAAGCCGGGTCCGGCCATCGCTGCCGGCCGGCTCGAGACAAACGGCGGCGGCCGCTTCGGCGGGAATCATGCCCTGACGTGGATCGTCGGTGAGCAGTCCGGTGCGCGCGTAGGCGGTGAGGACGGGCGTGACCAGGGGGAGGTCGACGGCGACCACCAGGGCCCGGGCGGTCTTCCCGGTCCGGATCCAGAGGTCGGCGAGGGCCAGGGCATCGAGGCCGGCGCAGCAACCCGTGGAACAGACCTGCCAGGGGCCGGCGATGCCGAAGGTGGTGGAGACGGCCGCTGCCGGTTCGGCGGGCAGGGAGTTGGTCGCCGCGAGAAGATCGAAGTCGCGGCGCTCCGGCCATGGCTCGGTCCAGCCGGCGAGGGATCCGCGGCTCGTGCCGAAGAAGACGACGGCATCGGAGCGCTCGGCGTCGGACCAATTGGCCAGTGCCAGGGCCTCGGCCGCGACGTGGATGGCCGCCATCGACAAGGGGGACCATTTGCGGTCGTTGAGGCGTTCCCGCGACTCGATCCAGCCGGCGATGTGATGGCCGAAGCCTTCGGGTCCACCCTTCATTTCAGAGAGCGGGCGCAGGACCTGCGCCCCCTCGGCGAGGGCGGCGCGATGAGACTCCAGGTCGCTGCCGAGCGCACCCAGGACCCCAAGTCCGGTGATGGCGGGGGCGTCGTTCAAATCAGCTCCTCCAGGAACTGGCTTTTCCGGAACAGGGCGAACTGTTCCGGTTCCTCGCCCGTTCCGATGAACCGCGGCGGGATGCCGAGTTGGTCGTGGATCGAAACGATGATGCCGCCCTTTCCCGATCCATCCATCTTGGTGACGATCAGCCCGTCGAGCGGCGATGCCTCGTGGAATTGCCTGGCCTGTTGGAGGGCGTTGCTGCCCGTGGTGGCATCGACGGTGAGGAGCGTCAGGTGGGGAGCGCTCTCGTCCTGCTTGGCGAGAGTCCGGCGGATCTTCGCAAGTTCCTCCATCAGGTTGTGGCGGGTGTGAAGGCGACCGGCGGTGTCGCAGATCAGGTATCGCACGCCCTGTTGGATCGCCTGCTGATGGGCATTGTAGCAGACCGAGGCCGGATCGGAGTTCGCCGGACCCGTGACGACCGGAATGTCGAGGCGGTCACCCCAGCGCTGAAGTTGCTCGGTCGCCGCCGCGCGGAAAGTGTCGGCCGCCGCAAGCAGGGTGGGGGCGCCACGGCCCTGAAGCCAGTGGGCGAGCTTGGCGCAGGAGGTGGTCTTGCCGACGCCGTTCACGCCGACGATGAGAAACACGAACGGCTTGTCTGCAGAGGGGGGGAGCGGCGGTGGTTGATCGTTGGGCAGGCGTTCGGCGATGCGTCGGCGGGCGACCTCGGCGACATCATCCGCGGAGATCGCACGTCCGAGATCCTGAAGTTCGTCCACCAGTTGCATCGCCAGCTTCGGCCCGAGATCACCGGCGACAAAATCCGCCTCGAGCTCGTCCCAGTCGACCTCCGCCTGATTGGTGAGCTTCTTGTAGATCGAGGATAGAAAGCCTGCCATGGCGGCGGGTTTCTAGGCCTGAAGCGGCCCCGCGGCAAGTGATCGTTCGCGGATCCCGAACGGCACCCGGTTCGCGACGGGCGCAAGCAGGAGGTCGGGCGACGCTTGTGATGGCGGGGGCTCGGCGTTAGCGTCCCGCCCGGCATGACCCAAGCTGCTGCGCAAAAGCCCGAACCCCATCCGCTGTTCGCCACGCTGGCGATCGCGTCGATGGCGCTGGTGGTGGCGGGCGTGCTGGATTTCCTCGGTCCCTTGCGGGCACTCGATGCCGAGCTCGCGCGTCGGGCGGGGGAGTTGGGACTTGGAGAAGGTCTCCAGCCACTCGGTCAAATCTGGGCCTGGGGCTGGGCGGTGCCGATGACCGTGGGAGTGGCATGGAGCGTGGTGCACGTCCGCTTTTCATGGCAACGGTGGGTGATAGTGCTCTCGAGCATGGTGCTGACCCTCGGGTGGCTGCCCGTGCTCCTGATGCTTGGACGCATGTCGCCGGTATCCGTGCCCGTGGTGGCTCTGCTGTGGGCGTCGGTCGGTTCGATCGTTTATGCAGCCCGCCACGCGACACCGTCGTGAGACTCAACGTCAGGCGCTTTGAGCAGATCCATCGGATTCATGCGTGGATCACGGTGGGCTTCCTTGGCCTGCTGCTCATGCGTCAGGTCAGCGCCGCGATCTACATGGATCCGAGTGTGATGACCCCGATGATCTTCATACTCGGGTCCTTGATCATGGGGTTGATGCTTTGGCTCCACCTGCATGCGATTCTTCGTCGATCCAAATTGAGCAGATGCGGCGTGGTACTCTTCGATGGGTTGCTTGGGGGGCTAAGTCTTTACTCCGTCATTTGGACGGTGAATGAGCTGGGTTGGAGACTTGCGATCAAGGCGGCTTGGTATTCGATGCTCTTTTCTGCCGGCATGGGAATTTGGTTTCTCGGTTCGGCGATCATGACGGGCGTGCATCTCTGGTATGAAACCCTGCGTGAGGGCGGGAAGAGCGCCGGGGATTGCTGACGGCTTCCCCACCGCCCTTTCCGCGCCCGGTGGTCGTTCCGGATTCCGAGGCCCGGGGTTGGCATCCCGGTCGTCCGGGGCGTCACTCCTCCGGGGTTCTTGAAAAGACCACGCGAGCGGCTTTTCAGCGATTCCGGTATTTCGGAACGAAAGGTTCCTCGGTCGCGTGTTCGACGTCCTTGAGCAGGGTCGCGACGGCGGTGCGGAGTTGCGGCCTGGTGTTGCCGATGGTGTCGGCGGGGCCGCTTTCGACCAGGATGTCGGGAGTGGCGCCGTTCATTTCCATGTCCTCACCCGTCCCGGGGAGGAACCAGCCGCGGAAGGGAACGCGGAGGGTGCCGGCGTCGAGAATGCGGTCCTTGGCGGCGGAGATGACACCACCGGCGGTGGTTACGCCGACAAGTTTGCCGCGGTCGAGGGTCTTGATCGCGTGGGCGAAGATCTCGGCGTTGGAGTAGGAGTTCTGGTTGCAGAGGACGACCATGGGCTTGTGCCACGAGGCATACACCTTGCGGTCCTGCGGGTAGCCGGGGTTGCCGTCGCGCGGAATCGTCAGGGCGTGGCGCGGTTGGCAAAGGACGGTGAGCAGGTGGTCGGTGATGAAGCCGCCTCCGTTGTCGCGAATGTCGATGATGAGGCCGTCCTTGCCATGACCCGCGGCGTAGATCTGGCGCTCGAAACGTTCGAACTCGTCCCAGAACATGCGGGCGATGTGGACGTATCCGAGACGACCGCCGGACCATTCCTCCACCCGGCGTCGGTTGTCGGCGATCATCTCCTTCTCGGCGAGCACGGTGGCCTTCTCGTAGGAAATCGGCTCGAGTTCGTAGTCGTGGGTCTCGCCCTCCGGCTTGCGGATGGTGATCTGGATGCGGCGGTCCATGCGGCCGCTCATGAAGCGGTGGACGGGCATCGAGCCATCGACGCGCCGGCCGTTGATGCGGACGATGGTGTCGCCCGCTTCGATGGGAGGCAGGCACTTGTCGGCCGGGCTGTCGGCGATCACGTGGCCGACCTTCAGGGGATCTCCCGGTCCCTCGCGCTCGAAGCGGATGCCGATGTGCCGGGTCTTCTGAAACTCGGCTCCTTCGTTCTCCCATCCCTTGGGCCATTCCTCGGAAACAAAGGTGAGGTGCGACGCGTTGAGCTCGCCCAGCAGCATCGAAATCACCCGGTCGAAGGTGCGGGAGTCCGGGGCCTGCGCGGCGGCTTCCTCGTATTTGGTGCGCATCGCGTCCCAATCGCAGCCGTTCATCTTCTCATCGTAGAAACGATCGCGCAGCGTGCGCCAGACGAGGCGGTAGCAGAGCCGCTGGTGGGCGACGCGGTCGCGGACCATCCGCGCCTCGACCTCGTAGCGCTTGAGCTTTCCCTTCCGGAGGCTGGCGGGTGCCTGGTCGACGATCCAGAAGATGCGGTCCTCTTCGGCCCGGATCGGCAGGCCCCGGTGGTCGGCGATCGACTCCATGCTCGCCTTGGGCCGGGGCTCGATCGAGTAGAGGGTGTCGTTGCTGCTGTTCTTCGACTGGAAAAGGATGGCCTCGCCATCGTGGGTCCACATCACCCGCTCGGGCTCGATGCCGCGGGTGTTGAGTCGCACGACCCGGTCGCTGAGACCCTCGAAGTCGATCTGCATCGCCGTGCCCACCTGCGATGGACCGGCCGGCGGATCTTCCCGGGGCCGCTCCACGAGTTCCTGGGGAGGTTCTTCATCACTCTCCGGCGAGTTGTCGCGGTCTTCCTGCTGGTAGAGCGGGTCGTCGCGCATGATGGCTTCGGCCTCCCGCTCGCGGAGGTCGCGGGAGCTGCGGAAGGCCTCCTCCAACCGCAAGTCGACGTAGAAGAGTCCCATCTCGTTGTTGAGGCGGCGCCCGGTGAAGGCGATGCGATTGCCGTCGGGCGACCAGCGCGGGGAACCCTCGAAGTCGGGGTGGCGGGAGATGTTGAAGGGCTCGTTGCTGCCGTCGCTGCGGATGATGTAGATGTCGCGGTTGAAGTTGTGGTCCTGGGCGGCGAAGACGATCCACTCGCCGTCGGGGGACCAGTCGAAGGTCGGGGCGTTCCACGAGCGGAAGATGATCCGCGGGTCGCTGCCATCGGCATTGGCGACCGTGAGATTTCCAGAGCCGGCGATCCAGGCGAGGCGGGTGCCGTCGGGGCTCAGCGAGAACCGGCTCTTCGGCTCCGGCCCGGAAGTCACCTGTTCGCGGTGAAAGGACTCGGCGCGCCACCAGAACTCCTCGGGGTCCTTCCGCGACATCCGCCAGATGTTGCGCTCCAGGCCGTCGTCGTAGGTGAAGTAGAGATACTGGCCGTCTTTCGAGAACCGCGGGGCGTCCTCGCGGCCATCGGTGTGGGTGATGCGGTTGGGTTCGCGCAGCACGGTATCCATCGCCCACAGCTCACCTTCGGCCCGAAAGGCGATCTCGAGGCCGCTCGGGGAGAAGTCGGCATCGACCGTGCCGTCGATTTCGCGAACCTCGCTGGAGTTGTCGGCGAGATCCTCGGCCTGCCAGATCACGATCGGTTCGGGCGGTTTGTCGGTGCCGGGATGAAACCGCCACAGGTCGAAGCCGCGCCGGAAGACCATCGTCGAGCCGTCGGCCGAGAGCGAGGGAAGCATGACGCCGTCGTCGGTGAAGCTCGTGAGTTGCCGGTCGTCGCCGTTTTCAAGGCAGTGGCTCCAGACGTTGAAGCAACCGTCGCGCTCGGAAACGTAGTAGAAGCCATTCGCGTCGGGACGCGGCATCGGCCAACGTGCTTCGACCTCTTCCTTGATCAGCGGGGTGAAGCTTGCGTTGTCGGGATGGTAGGCCCAGATCGAGGAGGCGCGGGGGCCCCTGTAGCCTTTCCGGTAGAGCGCCTCGCCATCGCGGCAGAAAAGCAAACGGGAACCATCGGGCATCCACGCCGAGGAGCGTCCGGTGGCATTGAAGACGTAACGCTCGGGAGCTTCGCGCTTGAGATCGATCTCGATCAGGCGGGTCGGCCGGAACCCGGGCTCGTCGCGCTCGCCGCGAATGATGGCGGTGCGGCCGTCCGGGGCGAGGCATTCCAGGGTGCCGCCCTCCGAGTGGAAGCTGTGCTGGGTGGCCGGACCGCCCTCGGAGGGCATGGAAAACAACTGCAGGGCCCCGCTACGGGTCGAGCAGAAATAGAGCGTTTTGCCATCGGGCGAGAACACCGGATAGCTGTCGCGGGCCGGGTGGGCGGTGATGCGGGAGGCTCGCCCCCCGGAGACCGGAGCGGCCCAGAGATCGTCACGCCACTCGAAAACGACCTTCGCCCCATCGGGCGACAGCGCCGGCCAACTGGTCATGCTGATCAGGCCCGCGCGGTCGGGAGGCGTGACCGCGCCTCCGGAAACTACCGGAAGCAGGAATAGAAAGAGGGAAAGGGGAACGAAGCCAAGTCGCATACGGACGACGCGGGATACGGGACGGCTGATGCCGACTTATCGCAGGTATTTCGGAGAACTAAAGTAAATTTGCGGGGTCCGCAAGCGGCCGGTGGCGGCTGCTTCGCAACGAATCTTCGCCCCTTTCCGACTCGGCCGCCCGCTGGAATCCGACGCTTTCAGCTGCTCTCCCGCGCTTCGATCTCCAGGGGCGAATCGAGGTAGCCATGGTGCAGGCATTCAAAGAGATAGCGGCGCATGAAGGGCAGGTGACCGCCGAGGCGTTGATACTGGGCGAGGTGAACGAGTTCATGGCGGAGAAGGGCATTGTCGGGGCGGTTCGCGGCGATGGCGCGACCGAGTGCCATTCCGGCGGGGTGAAACACGGGGAGTCCGATTGCTTTCGCGAATCGAATCAGCAAAGCCGGGGCGGGCAGGGGGACTTCGGACGTGAAGTGAACCCGGATCCCGGCCGGCTCCGTGATGCCCAACTCATCGGCGAAGTCCTGCAGGTCGGCATCGAGCGGTCCCCCTGCCGCGGAGATCTCGAGTTCCCGGCGGGAGCTCCACCGGGCGATCGAAGGTGCCAGACTGTCGGCCAGCACGCGGGCGATGGGTCCGGGCAATCCCATCGAGGGGGATGATCATCGGGTCGGTCCTCAGGCCGGGACCAGCTGATCCTTCAACATCGCCACGCCGTAGTCTCGATTGAGGCGGGCAATGTGCTCGACGCTGATCTCCTTCGGACAGGCGGCCTCGCACTCATACTGGTTGGTGCATCCGCCGAAGCCTTCCTCGTCCATCTGGCGGACCATGGCCAGTGCCCGGCGCTCGCGCTCCGGTTCGCCCTGCGGAAGGTGCCCGAGGTGGGAGGCCTTCGCGGCGACAAAGAGCATGGCCGACGCATTCTTGCACGATGCCACGCAGGCACCGCAGCCGATGCACGCGGCGGCGGAGAAGGCGGACTCGGCGGCTTCCTTCTCGATGGGGACGGCGTGAGCATCCGGTGCGGCACCGGTGCGGACCGAAATGAATCCACCGGCCTGTTGGATCCGGTCGAAGGCCGTGCGGTCGGTGATGAGGTCCTTGATGACCGGGAATGCCCGGGAACGGAACGGCTCGATCCAGATGGTGTCACCGTCGCGGAACTTCCGCATGTGGAGTTGGCAGGTCGTGATCCCGCGGTCCTTGCCGTGCGGGATGCCGTTGATGGTCAGCGAGCAGGTGCCGCAGATGCCCTCGCGGCAGTCGTGGTCGAAATGGATCGGCTCCGCCGCCCCCGTGTCGATCAGGCGCTCGTTGACGATGTCGAGCATCTCGAGGAACGACGCCTCTTCGGGGATGTCCTTTGCATCGTAGGTTTCGATCTTGCCGCGGTCGTTGGGGCCGTTCTGGCGCCAGACTTTCAGGGTGAGGTTCAGCTTCGCCATGGATCAGGAATTTCGTTGGGGCCAATCTATGGGGGTGCCCGGCTCGCGCTAGTATAAATCGCGCAGTAATGGCGCATGGATTTGCGGTGGCGGCTATTCGGCGGCCTGCAGCATGAAGCGGGCGCAGGCGGCGTAGGTGTTCGCGGCATCGGCGGCGAGAACCCGTCCGTGCCCCGCACCGTCGATGATCAGCAGATCCTTGCGCGGAGAGGGCAGGGCTCGATGCAGACGCCGGGCGTGCTCGACGGGAATGAACCGGTCGGCGCCGCCGTGCACGAGCAGCACCGGGAGATCGAGCGCACCGGCGGCATCGATGGGCCGGATCGCCGCAGGGAAAAATCCCGCGCGGCAGCGGGTGGCGATGGCAACGGACATCGCGAGCAGCGGGGAAAGCGGACGGGCCACCGGGTGGAAGTCGCGGGCCGATGACATCAGCGCCTCGTCGAGGGTGGCAAAGGCGGCGACGCTGATCACCCCGCTCCAGCGCTCCGGCTGGCTGGCGGCGGCCTGAAGGGCGATGGCACCGCCCTGGGACATGCCGAAGAGAAAACACGGATGATCATCCGGAAATGCATTCCGGATTTCGCCGAGCAGACCGACTTCCTCGTGGCCGAAGGTGGCGAAGCGCGACGGATGATCGCCGTGGCCGGGGAGGTCGATCACCACGCAGCGGAAACCCGCGGCGCAGAAGCGCTCGCAGACCGGCAGCAGGTCCTCCTTCCGGCCCCGATGACCATGCAGCAGGACCACCGTCCCGACGGTGCTGGCCCACCGGGGAGCGTCGGGGATCAGTCGGCGGAGTTCGCGCGCCTTGCGGGCCGTGCCGGGTGCGGCGGAAGCCGTGACGACCAAGGCCGGGGTGTCGGCCGGCCCGGACCATCGGTCGACGGCGAGTCCGAAGTCGGCGGGATCGCTGAGGATCTGCCGATGGTAGCCCTGGAGCACCCGGCGCTCCGGGCTGACCAGATGGGAGGAGCCGAGCCAGCCGATGACGGCGAGAGCCGCGAGCACCAGCACGACGAGCCAACCGAGGAGGCGGAGGAACCAGCGACGGAATCGTTTCACCCCGGAAGACGACACCTGTCGTGTGAAGCAAACATGAACCCGGCGGGGAAATTCGGAGAGGGTGTGACCGGGCGACTTCGTGCTATCTGGGTTTGCCACAAGGCGAAAGAGAGGTTACGGCGGGGCCATGACGATGCTCGCCGACGACTCCGCCGTGATGACCAAAGCCCGCGAACTGTGCGCCGCGATCGCGGATGATGAACGCTTCCTCGAACTGCAGAAGCAGGTCGAGACCTTCCTCGATGACGATGCCGCCAAGCTGATGTATCAGAGCGTGCACGAGCGCGGCAGCCAGCTGCAGCAGAAGCAGCAGTCCGGCGTCGAACTGGGCGAGGCGGAAATTCGCGAGTTCGAAGGGGCGCGCGAGGAGCTGCTGGCGAATCCGGTGGCCAAGAGCTTCCTCGATGCCCAGGGCGAGCTTGAGACGCTTCAGCGCTCGATCGGCAAGTATGTCGGACTCACCCTCGAGCTCGGCCGGGTGCCGACCGCCGACGATTTCGCGGAAGCGGAAGGCGGCGGTTGCTGCGGAGGCGGTGGCTGTGGTTGCTGATCGGGTCTGGCTTTTTCCACGGCGCCGGAAGACCTCCTGAAGGAGGAACTACGAACAGAACAGGTGGGCCTTCAGGAATAGATCGGCCGGGGATCGGCTTCGAGGCCGTGGCGTGAGTGCGTGAGCAGATAGGTCTCGCGGCGACGTTCTCCCGCGTCGCTGTCGTACTCGATCGTGGCGTGAAGATGTCCGTGCCGGTTGGCGATCGTCACGAGCCGCAGCGCGGGCCGGCTTCTCAGGCGGAAGAAGACGTGGAGGGGCACGTCGGGATGCAGCGCATTCCAGAGGAAGCGTGCCGGCTCGAAGTCCGGCAATCGGGAGAGAGCCGCCAGCACGTGGCGGACGCGCCAGATGCCGTGGCGGTTGGCCAGGCGGGCGGCGGCGCGCTTGGCGAGCATGCCCTCCCACCAGGTGCCGTGAGGATCCTCGTGGGCTTCGACGATTTCCTCGACCAGCCCCCGGGCATGCCACGCCAGGCCCGCGTGGAGTTGCTCGCGGGTGATCCGTCCGGCTTCGAAATCCTCGAACAGCTTGGGCGGTGTCGGCTGGACCGGCATGCGCAGCGAAGTGAAGCCCGGGGCGGCGGGATTGCACGGGAAATCCATCCCGGTCATGATACGGGCGTGAACGAAATCGACCGCGAGGACTTTCGGAACCTGCTCGAGGAGATCGGCCGGACCCGGATGCCTTTCGGCAAATACGGGCGGAAGGAGCACCCGCCGCATGGTTTTCCGATCCACGACCTGCCGCTGGAATACCTCGCATGGTTCAAGGAGCGCGGATTTCCCAAGGGCCGGCTCGGTGAACTGATGGAATGGGTCTGGGAGATCAAAGCCAACGGAATGGACGAGGTCTTCGGTCCGATCCGCGCGGCGAACGGCGGCCGCGCGCGGTTCAAGCCGAAGCGCAGGACCGAGTGGGATTTCGGGGAGTGAGCCCGAGTGGCGG
>NZ_JBISBU010000031.1:0-61330 GCF_044385805.1 Haloferula sp. A504 | reverse complement strand
GGGGCGTGTGCGGGGGAGGTTGAGCCGGAGGCGAACTGACTGCGTGCTGGCGCGGGGGCTGCCCGGGCCGTAGGGCACTTGTGGCTTCGCGGTAATGCGGTAGCGGCGGGGGGCATGGGACGGGGTCCCCTTTGGGGAGGGACCCATGCGGGGCGAGCGGAGGGAGGCACGACCGGAGCGGGAGGCGCTCCGCATTACGCCGCGAACGCCACAAGGACCCGGAGGCCAGCAGCACGCGTGACAGCACGCCAGCGGCAGGGAGAGGAGGCGCGGAGGCACGATGCGGGGCTTGAAGCCTTGAAGTCGCGGAGTTGTCCGATACAAATGGCCGTGTGAATGCGTTGCAGTTTCTTGGATTCGGAGGGCCGCAGGGACCGGAGTGGATCATCATTTTTCTGATGCTTGGTTTGGTTGGTCTTTGGGTGTGGTCGCTGATCCACTGCATTCGGAACCGGATGCTTTCGGATTCTAATCGCATTATCGGCATCGTGTTAATTGTCGTTCTCGGCGTTATTGGCAGTGCTGTGTACCTCGCACTCCCGCGCGAAAACGAGCCGCAGCGCTGAGCGAATTTGTTCCGCTTGGGGCGGCAGCGGACGCTGCTTGCAGCGTCAACAAGGCACCTGAGCTTGCGAGGGTACCGAGGCCCGGGTCGTGCTGGCGTTGCCGTGCTTCGGTTCTTTGCTTGTGGCTTCCATCGGGCTTTCTCAAGTTGTCGCCGTGAAACTCGTCTCCCTCTTGATCCTCGCCGCGTGTTGTTCAACCGCCTGTGCCGAGGTTGCCTTTGCTCCGTTTCGTAAGCCGAAAGAGTGCATCGAGCTTCCCCTGAAATACGGGCTCAAGCCGCTTGCAGGGCCGCAACCGACTTGGAGAGACCTCGGGCTTGGATGGACCAGCCAGACGGAGGTCACGACTCACAAAGGAGGGCTGACTAAGGTTGGAGACATCGACAATGACGTGACGTGCCTCTTCTCTTCTTCAGGCGAGGAATCGATTGAATCGGTGAAAGTGACTGCGAATTGCTTCAACGCGGAGGGAGCAACGGCAACTTTGAAGAAGTTCCGCCAAGTGATCGAGGGTCTCTTGCAAGCGTGGAACGTGGATCGATCCGCCGAGGTCTTCGCCAAGTTTGATCCGACAGAGGGACGGAAAATCGAAGGGGAAACCTACGTGATTGAGTTGCAGCACGAGAAGTTTCGGACGGGCTACGGGATAGTTTTCAAGATGACGACCAAGTAACCGAGCAGAAGTGCTCAGTCCGCCCGCGCCGTCTTCACAGCCCGCAAACCTTCGCCGCTCACCAGTCCCGCCGCGTGCCAGCGCTCCGCAAGCTGGACCTGCCGCTGTGTCACCCGGTTCCCTTTGCCGCTATTCATTCGGGAGGGCATGAATTCGAGGTTGTAGAGCCGTTCATCGAGTTCCTCGCAGACGCTCCGGGGGATGATGTGATCCACGCTGGCGATGTCGCCCGCATAGGGTCCGCGTGTGATCGTGGGGGCGTTGCTCGTTTCGAGCTTGGCCATGCCAGCGGGTTCGAGGCATCCGAGCTTGCCGAGAATGTCGAGGTTCCGCAGGAGGGAGGCTTTCACGGCATCGGCACGGGCTGTCCCGGCGATGTTGAGCGCCTCCTGTGACTGGTCGATGACGGCGGCGGGGTCGTGTCCATCGCGGCGGGCGGACTCAAGAACGAAGCAGACACGGCGCAAGGAGCGGTTGGCGGCTCGCTTGCCCTGGAGTCCGTCGAGGCGGACCGGGTCGATCAGGCCCGTGACCTCTCCTACGATCTCGAACGGGACAGGGGCGGGCTTGGTAGCCTCGGGAGGGGTGGCGGGGCGCTCCGGTTGGCGGGCGGTCTCCTGTGGCTCGCTGGCGGGCTTGGAGGGAGCGGGAGGCGCGGTGCTCCGGTCACACGCCACGAGCGCCAGCAGGAGCGCCACAAGCGCCGTGTGACGCCTCAGAAACATGAAGCGGACGCGGTGTTCATGGCGAGGCCCGGCGCTCCGTTGCCGTGCATCACGCGCTCCTCTGTCGTGCCGTCGGGTCGGTGGACGATCAGCTTGGAGTCCTCGGCCAGCATCCCAGCGCGGTGAAGGGCGTATTCTGCCGCGCTACGGACGGAGCGGAACCAGTGACAGCCAGCAGCCCCGCCCAGCGTCTCGCCTGACAGGTTCACACCGTCTCCGGTGGGGCGTGGGTGGATCTCAAAGCGGTTCACGGTGGGAGGGTGGCGGATGTCCGTTGCCAAGGCGAGCCGTGGATTTAATCCTCCGGCATGCTGAGCGAAACGGAAGGACTCGCAGACCTCGGGCTGTGGCAAGACGCGTGGGACGCTCTGGAGGCGCTCCCAGCCGAGGAGCGCGCCACGCCCGCCGCGCTCCGTGTCCGCCTGCGGTGCTGCCCTGGTGTCGGGGCGTGGGAGATTGGCGAGCACCTCGCCGGGGTTCTCTGTGACGGGAAGGACTCCGACAGGGAATCGGCAGCGGGCTTCTATCACGCTCTCGCCGTCTTCCATGCCCGGGCCGGACGGGTGGAAGGGGCGAGGGACTCTATCACGGCGGCGGCATCCGCTTGGCCGGACATTCGGGCGGCGATGTTGGACGATCCGGCGCTTGAGGGGTCGCTTTTCGGGGAGAAAGGGCAGCAGGATGACCGGGATTTCAGGTGTTGACAGTCCTATTCCGTGTGACTACATTGATCCCGATTCCTGGAGGTCATTGGCCCAATTTGCTCTGGGAAGTTGTTCAACCTGTCGGGTCAGGCAGGCGAACACCATAGGCTGTGCTGCGATTGCCTTTGATGGTGATCTAGGCTTGTCCTGTGCAATGAAAACGACACGGTCTTACGCACTGTCCCGTATCAATTCGATACCGGGACAGCGTAAGATGCCGTGTAGCACAGTTTCAAGCAATGACCACAGTTCCACAGTCCAATCCTTCAGTTAACGAGGCCTTAAAATGTGCCGTTCGCGATTCGGGCGCACAGCAAGCGTTGGCAGGGGCCAAGTTGGGCTCTGTCGCCCGACAAGCCTCTCCCGGATTTTCGCCCAAAACTTTGGGTTTCCGCTCGCTCAAGGACTACATTCAGGAGTGCGTTCCTGAGTTGGCAATAGTGGGCTATTCTGGAGTCGATCCAGTTTACGGCCTGAAAGGTCAAAGTGAGGAGGTTCCTCAACCGCCTAAGCCTGCTCCAGCGACTGCTGAGAAGACGTCTTTCTGGCGGGTTTGGGCAAGCCCTGAATGTGGGCGTCTTCTGGTCGTGGATCGCAATACAGGGGAAGTGGGTGTCTCTACGGAGCGCTCATCGATTCCCGATGGTAGCGTATCAATAACGCCAGCGAGTGCAGGCTTTCATGTCGAGACTGCTCAGCAGTTCTTACGGATGCGTCCTGGAATACCTGCATCATTGCGATCCGAGCTAGAGGCATTGGTTGCCGATGCCAAGGATGGGTGGTGGCGTTCATGGGCAACTCTACTCAAGGACCAAGGCGGAAGTATATACCGAGATTGGAGTCTGCATCGGGTTGAGATGCTGGCCGCGAAGTTTGAAGAAACTTTGAGAGATCAGGGTCTGGCTGGCGATGCCGCTGTCCGAGCAAGTTCTCAAATTCAACCGTTCCCAATCAAGTCGAGACGGAAGCCGTCTTCGTTCGAGAGCAAGAGGTCCAATTTCCCCCGACTTCGCGACATCGTCGTCAGTATCATTCCGACGCTTTCGGAAGATGAGATTCGGGAGCTAAGGTTGCCTCTTGGTAAGGTTTTTGATGCGATAGCTGATGCCTCTCGCAACCAGTAGCATGAAGGGGCAATGCGCTATATTCTTGCCGATAACAAGCGTTCCAAGGAAGCTGGCACTGCGATAGCAAAGCTTCCTGTCGGCGACGTTAGGCTTGAGATTGTAAACGGTAAGGAACCCGATAGTGGTCAATCGGAACTGCTTTCAGCGGCAGAAGTAGTGTACTGTGTTTCCGTTCGAAAGAAATACCGGAAGAAGCTACAAGACCACGGTGTTTCGATACTTTCATTCGAGACCGTCGGTGCAGCAATAGCTGAAATTGAGCGGTCAGAACCTGCTAGCCAAGATGCGCCATTGCCAAGTGTCTCGCTGAAAAGATTTAGCGAGAATGGATTGGGTGGGGTGCTTTTCGCGCAGGATTGGGATCGATTCGCGGATGAAATCACCAAGGGGAGATGGCGGTTTGTTATGGAAGCAACCTCTGCCTTGATCGACTATGTGAAAGATCTTTCGGTGGCGCAGCAGGGTATGGATTCCTATTTTGAAAGCAGAAATCTTACCTTCGCGAACAATGGCGTGGTTATTTTCTCATATCGGGTTAAGGATAACAAAGGAGCGGTGGTTGTAGAGGGTTCTGCAAGATGGCACTTAAAAGAGGGTGATAAAACGACTCCTGAGGATGCGGCGAGGATCTATTTTGCTACCAAGCGTGTCGCTGGGGTATTGTTTTTGATTTTACTTAGAGTCGGGCCGCATCCGGCGAAGGGGACCATTTGCGTGGACGTTCCGTACCCCACATAATGTGAAAGCGAACGGCGGAGTTCGCCGCCAAGCACGGTCGCCCGTGGCTGCACCTGCGACTCGACGGGATGACCGACAGGGACGCTCAGGAGGCGCTGAGGGCCTTTGTCGAGGCGCACGGGGTCAAGTGCCTGAACGTCGCCGGGTCGAGGGGCAGCAAGGAGCCGGGGCTTCACGGGAGGGTCGTGGAGGTGTTGCGGGCGGCGCTGAGGGAGTCGGAAGGTTGAGGGGGCACAGGGGGGGCTTTGTCCTCCGAGGAAGGTGCAGGCAAACCTGCTGCCCTATAGGGTAAACTGTCACCTGCACCCTTACGGGAAGGTGCAAGCGGGGGCGCTGAAACGCCCCCCGCATGCACGCATCCCTTCCATCCGCTTGCAATCAACGTGCAGGCGGCCTGCACCCTCCCTTTTCCCTTTAGAATCAAGGATTTCCCGGGGAAGGTGCAGGCGAGGTGCAGGCTAGACCTCGGCAAAGTCCCCATCGAACCCCCCCCGACCTTCGGGCTTGAGGTTCCATTTCGTGGTTTTGCCCGGTCCGGGGGCGTCTTTGTGAAGCCATCCCCGCTTCACGAGCTTTTCGAGACGCGGCAGGGCGCTTTGCCGCTTCACGTTCCACAAGGCCCCGGCATCGGCGGTAGTGAACGCTCCACGTTCCGCAAGCTGTCGTATCCCTTCCAACCATCCCTCTTCCTCCTCGAAAGCCCTCTCCCGCCGTTGGCGCTCAAGCTCCGCCTCGGGGATGGAGTCGAAGGCGTAGGTCTCCGGGTTGAATCGTGCATGCACCCGGTTGACCCCGTAGAACGTCCGTGCATCGATGTTGAGGACGAGGACATCCTCCTTCGTTACCTCGATGGCAACGAGGGTGCTTGCGCTCGCCTGCTTCACGAATGTTCCCACGAAGCGGTTCCGCGCCTTGTCGTCACCCGCCTTGCGGAAGTGATCGACCACGATAACGCCCGCGTTCGTTTCCTTCGCGAAGCGTTTCGCGACGCCGAGGATGTCCGCGACTTTCTCCGTCTCGTTGCCGTCGGGCACAAGGCGATAGAGGCAATCGATGATGACAAGATCCCCGGGGGAGACCGTCGCCTTCAGCTCCGCAAGAAGCCTGCGGATCTCATCCCCGGTCAAGCCGTCGAGGGAGTATGCCCGGACGTTGTCGGTGGCACACTTCGCCAGTACTGGCGACTCCGCGAAACGGTGCGCCCGGGCCTTGGCGAAGCGGTATTTCACCTCCGAGTCGTTCAGCTCCAAGTCGAAGATATGCACCTTCGCCTTGTTGGTGGCGAATCCCCCCATGCCATCGGCGGCGGCGAGCCAAGGAGTCCCTGTTGCCAGAGAGAAGCCAGCATCCTGGACAAGCCACGATTTGCGGCTTTTCGACTCGGCTCCGACCATGGCCACTTCCGCTTGCCTGAGAAAACCGTCGATCACGTAGGGGGGGCGGAGTGCATCGATCTGCTCGGAGGAAAGCGAGAGGGTGGCGGAATGATCGACCCGATAGTCGGCAAGTGATCGTCGAGTCTGCACGGGTTCCGATTTCTCAGCGGCAACCCTGAAAAGGTCGGGCGGGTCGGACAGGTCCGGCAACGCGTCGAACATCTTAGCCGGATCGTCGGGATCCACGCCGAGTCCGTGGAGTGAGCCCCACGTTGCATCGAGAGTATCGGGAGGATCGCCCGCGTTATCATGGTCGGGTTTCACCGCCGGGAAGAACTCATCGACCAACGCGTTGCCGAGGTCGAAGCCGACCCCGTCCCGGGTCGCTCCGAGGATGTGGAGCCACTTGCGGCGCTTCTGGTCAGGGCCGATCTTGTCCACGAGTTGCTGCAAGACCTTGCGGACGTGCGCGGGGTCTTCCGTGCCGTTGCTTGGGGTCCGCTCGCGTTTCAGCTTCTCGGGGACGGCAACGGGCTCCAACTCCTTGGCGGACGCCTTCCACTTGGCATCGGGATCGTAGGAGACAAAGCAGAACCGGAACGGGTCCGCCGTGTTCTCGTCCAATGTGAGCCCGCAGGCGGCGAAGTGCTGGCGGGCGGCTTCCCAGCATCCGAGGTGCTGGTCGAAGTCCGCCGGAACCCTGACAAACGCCTTCAGACCGTCACCGGAAGGGGAGGCGAACACGCCTTGCACGAAGTCCGCCGCCAAGACGATTCGGCGGAGGTCGTCGAGTGTGTGGTCGGGGTTGTCCTTGCCGTCGAAGTCGAGACAGATGTAGCCGGAGTGAACAGCGCCCCGTTCTTCGTCGCTGACGCTTCTCCTGCGAGTCTTGACCGTGCCAGTTGAGATTACTGCGGGGAGTGTCTTCTTGGCTTCCTGGTAGGCCCTCAGCCCTGCCTCCGTTCCTTTTCGGAGATGCTTCCGGCATGCGTTGACCTCCGAACGCCAATCCCCTTCCCGGATGCGGCGGAAGAGTTCTTCGAGGGTGATGCTTTCCGTTTGCTCGGTTGCCGTTGCTTTCGGAAACAGGGACAGAAGAGGCGACGCCGGAGCATTGTCCTCGGACACTTGCGGAGCGGATTGGGTGGCTGGTGCGATCATTGGAGACCCCCTTCCGGTTCGACGGAGGCGATGCTGGCTCCGTAGATTGCGGCGAGGCAAAACGCGGTGGCCATGCCCTTGAGAAGGGCGTCTGATTCACGGCGGGTGAGGTCGCAGGCCCGGACCCCCTCGGGATGCTTCTTCGCCAGCCTCTCAAACAGGGGGCGGATGCCTTCAAGTTGGCTTCGATGGCACTTGTCGATTGAGTGGTCAAGGAGTGCCGCGATGCCTGCGGTGAAATCGGAGACAACGATGGTGCCTCGTCCTTGGGCGAATTGATCGAATGCGTTTATGCTCATGGCAAATCAGTCGGTTAGGTGTTGATTTGCCGGGGTGAACGGGTATCCTCCTCAGGCGTCCTAAGCATGATTCCGAAAGCCCTCGTCCTGACCCGGCGGGGTTTTCGGTTTTACTGGTTGGGGGTGAAGTTGTGGGCGGGAATCGGCTGGACACGGAAGCGACGATCCAAGGCACGCCGCACGTCCTCGGGATCAAAGAAGGTCCGCCGCCCGATGCGGTGGAACGGAATCCAGCCCCTCGCCTGCCACGTTCGAAACGTGCGAAGCGCGGGACGGGAATTCTCGCTTGGGAAGACGGCCGCGATGCACTCAGCGGCCCCGACTAGTTGCGTTGATGGATTCATTGCGCAACAAGCCTTCCACCAAATGCATCTTAAGTCTTCTGGCCAAAACTCCCCTAAGTTTTGGGGAGGCCCGAAAGCCCGAGCTTCTTTCGGATCTTCTCACTGTTGCTGTCCCCATGGTCCTGCTTGAGAAAGCCCGCCTTGTGATTGAAGGCCAAAATCGTTGGAAGCCGCTCGTTGTCGATCACATACCGGCAGAACGCCTCCCAAGCCTTTCTCTTTTCGACTTGGCTCTTGTCGGCACTAATCTTCCCAGACGCGGCCTTCAGCAAACGCTCGAACGCTTTGCTCCGCTCTTCTTGGGGCAAGGCTGCCATGCGACAAAATTCGTCTCCGATTCGTCCAACTGTCCATTCCCTCCCTTCATCGTAAGCGAGCAACTCCGGCGGCTCCCCGTCTCCAAAATACAGAAACTTTCGCTTGTAGGCCATCTCAGCCGCCTTGAGCAATTCAGTCTCCGCCCGGTGCCTTGACGCCACCAGACCGTCAATCGCCCGATGCCGGTTCCGCCACTTTTCGTAGGGATAAAACGCCTTCCAAAACGCTCTCTTCTCAGCGGTGGTGTTGTCCATGTGCTTCAGCATGACTTCCCAGAAGTAGGAATCTGCCATTTCGCGGATTTGGTCCGGATCGAAGTCTTTCCCCGAGAACTCCGACCAATACTTGTCGGCATCGATTTCGACCCAATCGCTTTCGAGTGGTTTCGCGTCTGGGAAGTTAGAGTTCCAGTAGGGGTTGAGCACCTTTGTAAATCTTCGACTCATACAGCCTTCAAATGTGTTGCAGCCGATTGCGTCGGAGCGTCTGTCAAAACCGCGCCCCGCCCACCCGGCGCGATGCGGAAAAAGGCACTCCCCTCTTCCCGCGTGTGGGTGTTGAGGTAGTGGCGCTTCACGATGCTCTCCGAGTTGCCTGCTTGGAGGGCCGCGTCTCCGATGCTCCGGTGAAGGGCGACATGGTAGGAAATGAAAGAGTGCCGCGCTTCGTCGTGGCTGAGGTCGTATTTCTTCCGAATCCGCTTTGCCAGACGGTCGAGGTTGCTAGGCACGGCGGGGGCGGGTGCGGCTTCCAGCCACGCGGCGAGATTGTCGGCAATGTGAATCTGCCGCTCGTGTCCCGTCTTCGACACGTCCGCAGGAACCGTGATCGTCCGGGTTGCGAGGTTGATCAAGTCCCCTTCCCTGTCCTTCATCCGCTTGAGTTCTTCGGGCCGGATTCCCGCAAAGTAGAGAAGCGCAAAATGCTTTAGCATCACGCCACTCCGCCAACGAGAAAGGGCGGTGAACATCCGCAAGACCTTCTCCGGGTCCGTGGTGGTCGGCTTGCCTGACTGCTCTTCCCGGACCTGACGCGCCGTGAACTTCCGCACGCTGGCCACCGGGTTCTCGAAAGTGAAGGGGCGGTTTGAGGCAACGTCCGGCGTCTTGGCCCACTTGAAGAAGCCGTGAAGGTCGTTGCGGTAGTTGTTCCAGGTCTTCCGGGTTGCCATTGATTCGCCGTCCTTGGCCCGCAGACCGCGCAAGAACTTCTCGACCGTCTGCGGCGTGACCTCATGTGTCCAAGGATCGTCCGCCGCGTCGCGGAACTGCTTCAAGACGCTCCGAATCGCCTTTCGGGATCGTTCCCGGATTCCATCCCGCTCCCTGTCTTCAAGGTAAGCATCAATAGCCTCTCCCAGCCTGATCGTGAATTCTGGGGGGCGGTGATGCCGGAGAAAGAAGCTAACCACTTCATCGAGCGAGTAGATTTCCCCGAGGCGGTCGAAAGCTTGCCGGGCTTCCTCATGCTGCTCTTCGGTGAGAACGCTCATCACCATACGGAGCGCCCTGCCCTGATTCTCCATCGACACCTTGAGTTCGGCAGCAAAGGTCTCCGCCTTCTCCCGGAGCTTGAACCGCTTCCGCTGCCACTTGCCGTTCACCTGCCAGCCTTGGACCATGTAGAAGGGGTATCCTTGCGCATCGACCTTCGAAACGATTGTGATTCCGGTCGAGGAGGTCTTGGGGGCGAGCGTGCGGGTCCGTTTAGCTGGTCGGCTCATGGATACATTTAGATGCATCGGAATAGCACTTACAAGACTTTATTGCATGGAAACACGCACGGAAACTCCCATGGCCCTTATTTACTTGGATGTGTGTCAGGCTCATAACCTGAAGGTCACAGGTTCAAATCCTGTCCCCGCCACCATGAAGGCCACAGTTCACACACTGTGGCCTTCGCCGTTTTTGGAGCGGTGAAGTACGACCACGTCTACGGGCTGAATCACAGTGATGCGGGTGACGGCGTCGGCTGAAATCGACGGCTTGAAGCCGCTCCATCGGTCACCGCCTGCGGAAGGTTGTGCAGAAATTCCTATCCGGTGTGCACTGCGCAAATTTTGCGGCTTACTCACGGTAGTCTCTGCAACGCGTCATTCCGTCGTCGAGATCCCGGTCCATCCATCCTGCCCGTGGGACGGTGCCCGGACTCCGGACGGCGCCAAACCCCGCCCGCCATGCACATCGTCGTCTGCGTCAAACAGGTACCCGACACCGCCAACGTCCGGATCAACCCCGAAACCAACACCCTGATGCGCGAAGGGGTGGAGAGCATCGTCAATCCCTTCGACGAATACGCCCTCGAACTCGCCCTGCAGCTCAAGGACCGCCACGAGGCCAAGGTGACCGTGCTGACCATGGGCCCGCCCCAGGCCGACATCGTCCTGCGCGACTCGATGGCGCGCGGAGCGGACGACGGAGTCCTGCTCAGCGACCGGACCTTCGCCGGTGCCGACACCTGGGCGACCTCGTATGTGATCGGCCAGGCCATCAAGAAGCTCAAGCCGGCGGTCGACATGGTGCTCTTCGGCAAGCAGGCGATCGACGGCGACACCGCGCAGGTCGGCCCGGGGGTTTCCGAGTTCCTCAAAATGCCGCTCGTCACCTACGTCAGGACGCTCGAGGTGAACGATGGGCGCTTCAAGGTCGAAACCCTGATGGACGACGGGGTCGACGTCCTCGAAGGACCGCTGCCGGTGGTGATGACGGTGGTCAAGGAAGCCGCCCCGCCCCGCTTCTCCAGCCTGAGCGGCTGGATGGATGCGAAGCACGCGAAAGTCCGCGTCTGGGGCACCAAGCAACTGCAGGCCACCCCGGACCTTTGCGGCCTCAAGGGCTCGCCCACCAAGGTGGTCAAGATCTTCGCCCCACCCGTCAAGTCCGGCGGCACCAAGATGGACGGTCGTGAACTGCCCTCCGCCGCGGTCGAGGCGATCCTCCAGGTTCTTCAAAAGAAAGGCATCAAGTCATGAGCGACTCACCGATTCTCGTCAACCAGGAGAACTGCAAGGGCTGTGGCAAGTGCGCCAGTGCCTGCCCCTTCGGCGTGATCCACATGGAAGGCAAACTCGTCGTGCTGAATGCCGACGAATGCCGCGGCTGCAACGCCTGCGTGGAGGCCTGCCCCTTCGACGCGATGACCTCGGTGACCACCGATGACATCAAGGACGAGAGCCTCAAGGAGTTCAAGGGAGTCTGGGTCTTCGCCGAGCAGCATCACGGCAAGGTCGAGGAGGTCGCCTACGAACTGCTGTCCACCGGCCGCCGCCTCGCCGACGACCGCGGCTGCGAGCTGGCCGCCGTGCTGCTCGGTCACGACATCACCTCCGCCGCCGGTCATCTCATCTCCGCCGGTGCCGACAAGGTCTATGTCGTCGACCGCCCCGAGCTCGCCGACTACGAGGCCAACGTCTACACCGACGCCCTTCACCAGCTGATCGCGAAGCACAAGCCGGAGGTCGTGCTGGCCGGTGCCACCGCCATCGGCCGGGCCTTCTTCGCCAAGGTCGCGGTGCGCTGCTACACCGGGCTCACGGCCGACTGCACCGCGCTGGCGATCGATCCGGAGACCACCCTGCTGCACCAGACGCGCCCGGCCTTCGGCGGCAACATCATGGCGACGATCATGACGCCGAACCACCGTCCACAGATGGCAACGGTGCGTCCTCACGTCTTCAAGATGCGGCCACCGGATCCGAAACGGAGCGGCAGCACGCTGGTTGAGGAGCTCGACCTGATCTCACCGATCACCCGCATCATCGAGTCGATCCCCACCCGCTCGGGGGTGAACATCTCGGAAGCCGAGATCGTGGTCGCCGGCGGCCGCGGCCTGAAGAAGGCCGAGAACCTCGAGTTGCTCAAGCGCCTCGCCGACCTGCTCGGCGGCGTGGTCGGCGTGTCGCGGGCCTGCGTCGATGCCGGCTGGATCTCGGCCGCCCACCAGGTCGGCCAGACCGGCAAGATGGTGGCACCGAAGCTCTACCTCGCCTTCGGCATCTCCGGTGCCATCCAGCACCTCGAGGGCATGCGTGCCGCCGAGACCATCATCGCGGTCAACAGCGACCCCAACGCCCCGATCTTCGACGTCGCCGACCTCGGCATCGTCGGAGACCTGATGGAGATCCTGCCGCTGCTGGTCCAGACGCTCGAGAAGCGCCGCCAGTCCAACTGACTCCAAGCCCCTACAAGCCATGTCCGACCCGGCCAAACAACCGATCCAGACCGACATCCTGTGCGTCGGCGGCGGCATCGCCTCCCTCGCCACCGCCCTCGCGACCCTGCGCAACCTCAAGGCACGCGGCGACGAGCAGGCATTGCCGCGGATCACCATCCTCGACAAGTCCCGCAGCATCGGCAACCACGTGCTTTCCGGCGCGGTCATCGACCCGGCCGGCTTCAAGGGACTGCTCACCGACGAGGAAATGGAGCAGTTGCCGATCGACGCCCACGTCACCAAGGAGTCGTTCCGCTTCCTGCTCAACGACAAGCGCTCGGTCCCGATCCCATGGGTGCCCGGCCTGATGAAGGCCCACGGCTATCCGCTCGGCTCGATGACCAAGATCACCCGCTACTTCGCCGCGCTCTGCGAGCAGGAGGGTGCCGAGATCTTCCCCGGCTTCGCGGCGGTCGAGTTGATCGAAGATGAAAGCGGCCGCGTGATCGGCGTGCGGACCGGCGACAAGGGGGTCGACCACAACGGCAAGCCGAAGTCGAACTTCACCCCCGGCGAGGAAATCCACGCCAAGGTCGTGGTGCTCGGCGAAGGGGGCTTCGGACGCCTCACGGAACAGCTCGTCGCCCGCAAGGGGCTCGCGACCAAACGCGGGCAGACCTTCGCCCTGGGAATCAAGGAAGTCGTCGAGGTGCCCGAGGACGAATCGCGCGCCGGTGAAATCGCCCACACCTTCGGCTACCCGTCCGACCAGACCACCTACGGCGGCGGCTTCATCTATCACGTGTCACCGACCCAGGTGATGGTCGGCTACGCCTACGCGCTCGACTACAAGCGCTCCGAGGCGGACCTCCACCACCTCTTCCGCGAGTTCAAGGCCCATCCCGCGATCCAGTCCCACATCGCCGGCGGCAGGGCGGTCGCCTATGGCGCCAAGGTCATTCCGGAAGGTGGCTACTACTCGATCCCGCAGCTCGCGACCGACGGCGCGATCATCGTCGGTGACGGTGGCGGCCTGCTCGACTCGCTGCGCATTAAGGGCGTTCACATCGCCGCCCAATCCGGCCAGGCCGCCGGTCAGACGCTGGCCGACTGCTGGGCCGGGGACGATTTTTCCGTGTCCGCACTCAAGGCCTACCCGGAAAAGTTGAAGAGCTTCTCCGGCTGGAAGGAACTGCAGCGGGTGAAGAACGTGCGGGCCCCGTTTTCGACGCATGTCGCCCTTGGCGTGATGAGCGCCGGATGTGCCTGGGCCACCGGCGGTCGCCTGCCCTTCTGGGAAGTGCCGATCCATCCGGACCACGAGGGGCTCAAGCCCGTCCGCAAGGACAAGGAGCCGAAAAAAATCGAGGCCACCCCGCTGTCACCGGACCGGCTGACCGACCTGTTCATGTCGGGCACGATCCACGACGAGGACCAGCCGTGCCACCTGAAGATCCTCGACCGCGACCAGTGCGTCGAATGCATCGAGCTCTACGACGCGCCCTGCCAACGCTTCTGCCCGGCGGAGGTCTACCGGCTCGAGGATGGAAAGATCCACATCGACTTCTCGAACTGCCTGCACTGCAAGACCTGCCAGATCAAGGACCCCTACCAGAACATCGAGTGGACCTTCCCGCAGGCCTCCGACGGCCCGCGCTACACGCGAATGTAGCGCAGGCAAGGGCATGGCCATGCCCTGGAGGGTCATGGGTGAAATGGCCCTCCGGGCCGTTTGGCAAAACAGTGGGCTTCACTTGCTCTCGCCACCCTTCACCATCGTCATCATGCGCGTGATCCATTTCCTCGCCGCCTCTGCTCTCCTGCTGCTCGCGACCGAAGCCGTTGCAGCGGACCGGCCCAACCTCGTCTTCATCCTCGCCGACGACATGGGCTTCTCGGACCTCGGTTGCTATGGCGGGGAAATCGAAACTCCAAACCTCGACGCCCTCGCCGCCAATGGACTGCGCTCGACCGAATTCTACAACACCGCCCGCTGCTGGCCGACCCGCGCGACCCTGATGACCGGTCGCTACCGAAACGGCCTCGATGACGGGCCGACGGTTGCGGAAATGCTCAAGAAGTCCGGCTACCAGACCGCCATCGCCGGCAAGTGGCATCTCGGCGGCGACGATCAGTCCCCGTACCGGCGTGGCTTCGACGACTTCTACGGGACCATCGAGGGCGGCGGGTCCTACTGGGATCCCCCGTCGCTGACGCGCAATGACCAACCGGTCGAACCGGATTCTCCCGGCTACTACTACACCGACAAGATCGGCGCCGAGGCGGCGCGGCAGATCCGGGAGTTGGCCACATCCGGCAAGCCCTTCTTCCACTACGTCGCCTTCACCGCGCCGCACTGGCCGATGCATGCCCCCGAGGCCACCATCCGCAAGTATCTCGACCGTTACCGCGGAGGATGGGAGGTGCTGCGCCAACAACGCTACGAGCGGATGCTTGAGATGGGTCTCATCGATCGCAAGCGCTGGCCCTTGCCGCCCCCCGAACCCGACGTTCGCGATTGGGAGACGATCCCGCACAAGGATTGGCACGTCCGCAACATGGCCGTCTATGCCGCCATGATCGACCACCTCGACCAGGCCGTCGGGCAGGTCGTCAACGCCCTGAAGGAAACCGACCAACTCGACAACACCCTGATCATCTTCTGCAGCGACAACGGTGCCTGCAGCGAGCACCTCAGCGGCAACGCGTGGAAGACCGCCATCAACGTGCTGGAGAAGGCCCGCAAGGAGGGCCGCCCCATCACCGTGGGCGACGACCCCTCGGTTCCCAACGGCGGCCCAGACACCTTCGGCAGTGTCGGACGCGACTGGGCCAACGCCCAGAACACCCCGCTCCCCCGCTACAAGGGCAACGTGCGCGCCGGGGGCACCCTGACCCCCGCCATCTTCCACTGGCCCGCCCGGATTCCCGCCGACGCCCGGGGCACGGTGGTCGCCGATCGCGGGCACGTGGTCGACCTGATGGCCACCGCGGGCGAACTCGCGGGCACCAAGATGCCGGAAAACCAGGGCCGCTCGCTGGTGCCGATGCTCACCGGAAGATCCCTCGACCCCGACTTCCCCTACTACTTCAACCACCAGCACACCCACGCCATCATTCGCGGCAACTTCAAGCTGGTCCGGGAAGGCAAGGAACCCTGGCGCTTGTTCGACCTGTCGAAGGACAAGACCGAGACCCGGGACCTCGCCGCCGACCACCCGGCCCGGGTCGAGGAGCTGAAGAAACTCTGGAACAGCTTTCCCGATCCCGGGCGCTGAGTCCCGAAGATCCAAGCGACCGCCCCTCCGCTCTCACCGCACCGGCCCCGGGGGGGAAGGTCGATGCGGTTCGGCGGGGGAGAACCGGGGTCACGGGAATGCCACCACCAGGTAGAATTTGCGCGTTGCGACGAGGTTCTCGCTCCACGTCAGTGTGGTGAGTCCCGATCCCGTGGGCTCCAGCGTCCAGCCTCCCGGGAAGCCACCGGAAAGCGTGGTCGAACTGTAGACACTGTAGGTCGTCGCCCCCGTTTTGGCAGGCCACGTCAGGACGACCTTGTGGGGCGTCGCGCTGCGATCGATGGAAATCCCGGCACGGATCGTCTCACCGACTGGAACCAGGTAGTCCTCGACCTCACCTCCCTGAACGAAGCCTCCGTAGCCCACGGACGTTCCCTGATGGAAAAGACGGAAACGCACGAAGGGCTGGGTCATCCCCGCCCCGGCGGGCACCGAGATCTGAATTGGATTGGGCCCCGGTGACATCGGCGCATTGACCACGGCATGGTTGGACGCCTGAGTCCATGTGCCATCGCCGTCCCAGTCGACCCAGGCCTCGAGATCCGCAGCCGGTGCACCCGATGGCAGGACGACCGTCAGGTCGGCCGTGGTACCGGCAATCCACGCGGTATCGAAGGACACCCCGTCCTCGTCGTTCGGTCCACCCGAGGCATCGTCTCCGAGGGCCGCGGAATGGGGCTGACCATCGATCTCGCTGTCCACGAACACACCCATGAACAGACTGTCGATGAAGTGGGCCGCCCCGAAGTCCGCCATCGTGGTCGGGAAGGCATGGGGCGGTATGGATCCATTCGGAGCGTCGCCGAAGTCCATCCCGCCCTCCTCATGGAGGAACACATCGTGATCCTCGACCTCCCCATCCGGCGCGAAGCCGGTGGGAGGCAGGCCACCCATGCTGCTGATCCGCACCCGTGCCTTGGTCGGACCCGTCATGCCGATGACGGGCACCGAGATCGTGACATAGTTCGGACCCGGATTCACCGGTTGGGCCATCAGCACCTGCTCACCCGGATCGAGCCAGGTGCCGTTGCCGTTCCAGTCGATCCACATGTCGACCGCTCCAGGGGCGGAGGCGATGATCTCGCACACCGTCGGCTGGCCGCCAATGAGAGCGTAGCCAAAGGTCACGCCGTCCTCGTCGTCGGGGCCGCCCGGATAGATCATGTTCAGGTCGTCCCCGAGTGCCGCGGGATCCGGTTGCCCGTCCACCTCGGCATCGACCAGCACGCCGAGAACCGGACCGGTCAGGGCGTGCGCCGCCCCGGCGCTGGCCGCAAGGGTCGGATAGCTCGGATCCGGTGCATCGCCGAAGTCGAACACCGCGGTGCCCTCGTCGAGCACGCTCACCGGATAGTCCTCCACCTCACCGTCGGGAGCCGGGCCGGTCGGAGCGGACACCCCGGCGCTGCTGTAGCGCACGCGGGCGAAGGTATTCACCGCCGCGGTGCCGCTTGGCACGGTGAAGGTCAGTTGGTTCTTCCCAACAGTCACGGGAACCCCCGCGAGGACCTTGTCTCCCGCATCGAGCCAGCTGCCGTTGCCATTCAGGTCGATCCAGACGTCGACCACACCCGCCACCGAGGCCCAGACATCGATGGCCGTCAGGGCTCCGGAAACCATCGGATACCACACGACGCCGTCCTCGTCGTCGGTGCCAGCATTGTCATCGCCCTGAGCATTCGGATCGGGCTGGCCGTCGGGTTCGGCATCGATCGTGAATCCAAGGAACATCCCCGGGACAATCACGTGATTTGCTCCAGTGCTGGCGCTCAGCGTGGGATACAGCGGATCGGGCGCATCGCCCCAGTCCACATCCTTGGGCTCCTCCTCGATCATCACCATGTAGTCCTCCACCTCGCCGTCCGCGGCAAAGCCGGTCGGGGGAAGGGCCGTGCCCAGGTTGTAGCGGAAACGCATGTAGTTTCCGCCGGGTGCCGTGCCGCCAGGCACGTTGATCGTGATCGTGTTCGGTCCGGCCACCACGGGTCCTGAGAAAACCAGATCCGCCGCTGCGTCGAAGGTCCCGTTGTTGTTCACGTCCAGCCACACGTCGAGTTGACCGTTCTGACTCACGGTCACCGTCACCGGTGTCCCCATGCCGGGCATCAGCGGACCACCGAAAGACACGCCGTCCTCGTCGGGCTGGTTGTTCACGTCGTCACCGTCGGCGGGCAGCGTCGGCTGACCGTTTGGCTCGGCGTCAATCACGGCCCCCATGAATACGCCCTGCACGATCAGGTGGTTCGCGCCGTTGTTGGCCGAGGTGGTCTGATAGTTGAATCCTCCCATCTGCTCGGGCGCATCGCCCCAATCAACTTCCTCGAACGGCTCCTCCTCGATCATCACCATGTAGTCCTCGACTTCGCCGTCCTGGGCGGGACCACCCGGCGGGAGCGGCCCGCCGGTGTTGTAACGGAAGCGCAGATAGTTCGGACCGGGCGTCGTCGTACCCGGTATGTTGAGCGGAACCGGGTTCGGCCCGGCGACCACGGCCACCGAGTGAACCAGATCGCCCGGAACGTCGAAGGTCCCGTTGTTGTTCACGTCCAGCCACACGTCGAGCCATCCGGGCTGCGAAACAGTCACCGTCAGCGTTGTTCCCATGCCAGGCATCAGCGGACCACCGAAGGATACACCATCCTCATCGGGTTGGTTGCTTAGATCATCCCCATCGGCAAGGATCGTCGGCTGACCATTGCCCTCGCCATCGATCAGCGTCCCCATGAACACACCCTGCATGATCAGGTGGTTCGCACCGTTGTTGGCCGAAGTGGTCTGGTAGTTGAATCCTCCCATCTGCTCGGGCGCATCGCCCCAGTCGAACTCTTCGAACTGCTCCTCCTCGATGTTGACCCTGTAGTCCTCGACCTCGCCGTCCTGTGCGGGACCGTCCGGCGGGAGAGATCCGCTGGTATTGTAGCGGAAGCGCATGTAGTTCGGACCCGGCATCGTCCCGCCGGGCACGGTGACGGTGATGTTGTTGACCCCCGGCACGACGGCCGCCGAGTAGACGAGATCACCCGGTGCATCGAAGGTTCCGTTGTTGTTGACGTCCAGCCACACATCGAGCCAGCCGGGCTGCGAAACGGTGACCGTCACCGGTGTTCCCAGTCCGGGCATCAGCGGACCACCGAAGGATACGCCGTCCTCGTCGGGCTGGTTGTTCAGGTCGTCACCGTCGGCCGGGATCGTCGGCTGACCGTTCCCCTCGCCGTCGATCACCACACCCATGAACACCGCCGGCACAATGAAGTGATGCGCGCCCCCCGGGCTCAAGGTCTGATAGAAGTAGCCCGGATTGACAGGATCCTGGGGCGCATCCCCCCAATCGAATTCATCTTCGGCCATCGCGACCGGCGTGAGGAGCGAGATCAGGGTCGCCCCGGTTCGAATCAAACTTTGCGTATTCATGACTGGTGCCCTCCATGCGGGTTTCGGACGGATTATCCGAGGCATGCCGGCACCGGAACGGCGCTCAATCGATTAAACTACAACTCCCGTACCGGGATGTGACGGAACCATCCGGTACAGTTACAAGTCCTCCAAAATGAGATTCAAGTTCCTTTCGGAATTTTCCCGAAAAAAGCGCCGAAGTTGCTCGCAACTCCAGCCAAGACTCCACTTTCAATCATTCATCAACTCTCGAAGCGTTGAAATGAAAGCTGCCTTCGCCGGGCCACCGCAAAAAACACAACTCCGACCCGCCGGGGATCGGAGTTGAAGTGGTGGGGTTCGCACGCCGGGACGCGCGTCCGATTCAAGCCTGGTCCAGCGCCTGGTCGAGGTCGGCGAGGATGTCGTCGATGTGCTCGATGCCGACCGACAGGCGCACGAGTTCGGGGCTGATCCCGCCGGCACGCTGCTGCTCCTCGTTGAGCTGGCTGTGCGTCGTCGTGGCCGGGTGGATGGCCAGGGTCTTGGCATCGCCGACGTTGGCGAGGTGACTGATCATGCCGAGCGAATCGATGAACTTCGATCCGGCTTCCGCCCCGCCCTGGATGCCGAAGACGACCATCGAGCCGCCCTTGCCCTTCAGGTATTTCCGGCTCCTCTCGTACTCCGGATCGCCCTCGAGGCCGGGGAAACGAACCCACTCGACCTTCGGGTGATCCTTGAGGTGCTTCGCGACGGCCAGGGCATTCTGGCAGTGCCGCTCCATGCGAAGGGCCAGCGTTTCGATCCCCTGCAGGAGCATCCACGAGTTGTCCGGGGAAATGCACGCGCCGAGGTTGCGCAGCGGCACGGTGCGCATGCGCAGGATGAAGGCCAGCGGTGCCAACGGCTCGGGCAGGTCGTGACCCCAGCGCAGGCCGTGATACGAGCTGTCAGGCTCGTCGTAGAGCGGGTGCCTGCCGCCCTTCCAGTCGAAGCGGCCGGAGTCGACGACGATGCCCCCGATGCCGGTGCCGTGACCCCCGAACCACTTGGTCAGCGAGTGGACGACGATGTCGGCGCCATGGTCGAGCGGGCGGGTGAGATAGGGTGTTGAGAAGGTCGCGTCGACGACGAGGGGAAGTCCGTGGGCCTTGGCGATCGCGCCGATCGCATCCAGGTCGGACACCTCGAGCGCCGGGTTGGAGACGGACTCGCAGAACAGGGCCCGCGTCTTGTCGTCGATCGCCTTGGCGAAGTTCTCGGGATCGGTCGAATCGATCAGCCGGACCTCGATGCCGAGCTTGGGCAGGATGTCGTTGAACTGCGTGTAGGTGCCTCCGTACAAATTCCGGGCCGAGACGATGTTGTCCCCGGCCTGGGCGAGATTGATGATGGTGTTGAACACCGCCGCCGTTCCCGAGGCATGGCCGAGACCTCCCATCTCGGGAGCGCCCTCCAGCAGGCAAACGCGCTTTTCGAGCACGTCGGTCGTCGGGTTCATCAGGCGGGTGTAGATGTTGCCGAGTTCCTTGAGGGCAAAGAGGTTCGCGGCGTGCTCGGTGTTGTTGAACACGTACGAGGCGGTGCGGTACACCGGCACCGCGCGGGAGTTGGTCGTCGGATCGGGCGTGTGGCCCCCGTGGAGGCAAAGGCTTTCGAGTTTCATGAGACGCGTATGAAAGCCGGAACCCGGCCCGACGCAAGGATGGACCTCAACAGAACTCCACTTCCCCCCAGCGGTCGGGCAGGTGCATGTTGACCGCTCCCTGGGGGCTCCAGACCCAGTTGTCCTCGGGGTGTTCCTGCTCCTCGGGATTCAGGCTCTCCGCCAGCGGGGTTCCATGGGGCGGGATGCGCACGTATTCCCCATCCTGAACTTCGTGCCTCCACTGGACCCGCGAGAAATTGATCCTCCAAACGTCTCCGGGCTCCGGCGGAGCGGCACGCCCACGGTGGTACTCGGCGAGCCCGCGCCACGGGAAGGCAATCTCCACCGACCAGCCCTCGTCCTCTTCACCCGGGTCATTGAGTGTCCCCGCCACATGCACCGCACGCCGAAGACCCGGCAGGTTGCATCCGAGGACGGGCAAGCCGCCCTCGCCGTAGGGCTTCGGAAGACTGAGTTCCCAGATGGTGCCCAGCGCGTTCATCTCGAATTCGTAGTAGTTGAGGCCGTCGCCATCGGGATCGATGAAGACCTCGAAATCGTTGTCCTCGAACATCACCGCATTCTTCTCGGTGATCGTGCCCCAAACGTGCGGTTCCTCGAGCACGGCACCGACGTAGAAGAAGTCGTCGTCCCAGCCCATCTTGGCACGGGTTCGGAATCGCGGTCGCAGGGCCGGATCCCCCGTGATGTCGACGAAGTCCTCCGTCCACGGCAGGGCATCCCATCCGGCTCCAAGCACCCTGCCGTCCATCGCCGGCACGGCCTTCATGCGTTGGCAAAGGTAGCGGCGCGGGATTCGCGGCTTCATGAGGATAGAGGAAACGGAATCACTCGGGGGTCAGGTCCGACCAGATCAGGTCGATGACCATCGCCCCCGGCTCGGACACTTCGAGCACCCGTCCGCGGCGCTCTCCGCCATGCGTCACCTGCAACCGGTAATCCTTCCCGGGTTGAAGTTTCACCGAGGGCATGTCGTTGAGGTCGGCGGTTCCGGCACGGGTCGTGACCGACCCGACCTGCTCGCCTCGGGCGTCGACCACCTCGACAGATGCCGCCATCCGCTCGCCACCCCGCCTGTCCCAGAACCGGAGGTGGAACTCCGCCGTCTTCGCGCCGGCCTCGCCCGGTCGGATGTAGCGCGTCGTCACATTGACGGCCGGCACCTGGTCGCTTGCGAGATTCCAGACCATCGGAAACCGCTCGCCGGTCCTTTTCCACGAAGTCGCCCAGATCGCATGCCGCCAGTCGTCGGCGATCGCCTTCGAAGCATCCTTGGCAAACCACGCGCGGTTCAGCCCTTTCGCGTCGTACTCGTCCGCGCCGGTGAAGAACCATTCGCCGCCGTCCTGGATCTCGACCCACGTGTGGTTGCCGCTTTTGTCCGACCACATGGGCGTGCCCGCCACCCGCGCCGGTACGCCGACCGCGCGGCAGGCATTGACGAGGATGATCGAAAGCCCGGTGCAGCTTGCCTTGCCCAACTTCTTCGACTCGGAAGGGCTTTGGTTGGGTGCCTTGCGCCCGGTGTCGTAGTGCACGCCGATGACGTCGAAAAACTCGCGGTTGAGCGCCTGGGCCGCCTCGGTGGCGGTCGTGCAGTCCTTCACGATCGCCGCGCACCGCGGGTAAAACTCATGGCGCCACCGCTCGCGGGTCTCGTCGAGCGAGGCGTAGGGCAACACGTCGTTGAAGAACACCTCCTCCGGCACTTTCACCGCCCACGGAAACTCCTTCCGGGCCCGCATCGCGAGATCGAGATTCTCGACCAGGAATTCCGTGTCCAGCGAGCTCAGATCGGAAGGCGGCATGCCCTCGACCAGAAAGGTGGCCGCCCGCTCCCCGAAAGCGCCGTGACGTTCCGCCGCCTGCGCCAGGAAACCCTGGATCTCCGGGGCGTTCTCGCCCGCCGACTTCAGGCTGCCCTCGACGCCGGCCAGGGCCACGCCACCGCCCAGCAATGCCCCGCAGATCATCCGAATGCACCCTCGCACCATTGGTCCGAACACTAGCGGCTTCCCGCCCCGCGGCAAGAGTGGCGGGCTGATCTTTGCGGGCTGGTGAGTGCCGGATGTCCACGGGGAGCTGCATCATGATTGGCAGGGCCGCCTTGAAATCATAGAAAGAGACTTTCCCGGAAGCAGTCATGAAGGCCCTCACCACCGTCCTCACCACATTTCTCGACAACCGGACAAGTCGCCGCAACCTGATGGCACTTTTCCGGCTGCTCGGCGTGCTGATCGCGATCGTGACCGCCTATTCGATCACCTTCCACGTCCTCATGGAGCGCGAGGGCCAGCACCACAGCTGGATGACCGGCTTCTACTGGACGCTCACGGTGATGTCGACGCTCGGCTTCGGCGACATCACCTTCGAGTCGGATCTCGGCCGCCTGTTCTCCATCCTCGTGCTGGTCACCGGTGTGATCTTCCTGCTGGTGCTGCTGCCCTTCACCTTCATCGAGTTTTTCTACGCGCCGTGGATGAAGGCCCAGCAGGAAGCGAACGCCCCGCGCTCATTGCCGGCATCGATGCGGAACCACGTGATCCTCACCTTTCACGGACCGGTCACCGAACTGCTGGTCAAGATGCTGCAAAAGCACCACCACCCCTACGCGATCCTCGTGCCCACCTTCCCGGAGGCCATGGAACTCCACGAGAAGAACGTGCCGGTGGTGGTCGGCGACCTCAGTGATCCCGACACCTATCGCAAGCTCCGCATCGGGGAGGCGGCAATGGTGGTCACCACCCGTTCGGACGTCATCAACACCAACGTGACCTTCTCGATCCGCGAGATCTCCGAGAAGATTCCCATCGTCGCCTCGGCCCGCTCGAAGGCCGCGCGGGACGCGCTCGAACTCGCCGGGGTCACGCACATCCTCCACCTCGAGGAGATGATGGGCCAGGCCCTGTCCCGCCGGGTGATCGGCGGCGATTGCTGCGCCCACGTGATCGGCGAAATGGGAGAACTCGTGATTGCCGAGGCCTCGGCCGCCAACACCGGACTGGAGGGCAAAACGGTCGCCGAGAGCGGCATCAAGCCCAACACCGGCGTCACCCTGGTGGGACTCTGGGATCATGGAAAGCTTCTTCCGGTCAGCCCCGAAACCGTGATCCAGGAAAGCACGATCTTCATCCTCGGCGGAACCCGCGAGCAGGTCGACCGCTACAACGAGATCCACGGGCATCGCGAGGATGCCGAGAACAACCGCGTCGTCATCATCGGCGGCGGCCGGGTCGGCCGGGCGACCGCGGAGATGCTCGACCAGCAGGGCATCGACTGGATGATGATCGAGAAGCTGCCCGAGCGGGTCCGTTTCAAGAACCGCACCCTGGTGGGCGACGGCTCGGAGTTCGACCTGCTGGTGAAGGCCGGGCTGCATGAAGCCTCGAGCGTCATCATCACGACCCACGACGATGACACCAACATCTTCCTCACGATCTTCTACCGCCGGCTGCGCAAGAGGCTGCAGATCATCAGCCGCGCCACCCGGGAGGCCAATGTCGCGCGCCTTCACCGGGCCGGGGCCGACGTCGTCCTGTCGTACGCGACCATGAGCGCGAACACGATTCTCAATCACCTGCGCGGGAGTGAAACCCTCCTGCTCGCCGAGGGCGTGAGCATCTTCACCGCGAAGACGCCCCGCGCCCTCGACGGGCTGACCCTGATCGACTCGCAGGTCCGCTCGCAAACCGGTTGCTCGATCATCGCCATCGAGCACGGCGGGGAACGCCGGATCAACCCCGACCCGGGCGACACCCTCCACACCGGCGACAAGCTGGTGCTCATCGGATCGCTGGAAGCCGAGGAGCGCTTCTTCGAGATCCATCCGCCGGACTGACTGACTGCTCGGAAATCGCTTTCTCAGAATTCGGCAGCCCCCCGGAGCCGGGTGTTGGCGTGGGTTGGCAAGACTCAGCTCGACCCGCACGATCCCGGGACGCGTCGAAATCATTGACTTGCGCCCGGCGTATGTTCAATCCCGGAACACCATCATGATTTTCCTGCGCCTCCTCGCTGCCATTTTCTGTTTCTGCGCGCCCCTTGCTGCCGCGGACAAACCCAACGTGCTCTTCATTGCCGTCGACGACCTCAACGACTGGGTCGGATACCTCGGCGGCCATCCGCAGGCCCGCACCCCTCACATCGATGCTCTGGCCAGGAAGGGAGTCGCCTTCCAGCACGCCTACTGCCCTGCCCCGGTCTGTGGGCCGTCGCGCACCGCCCTGATGTATGGAATGGCCCCGCACAAGAGCGGCTCCTACGGCCATCATGAGATCTATTCACCCGCCAAGCGGCTCCCGGAAAGCCAGATGCCTCTCAACGAGGTCTTCCAGAAGAACGGCTACTACACCGCGGGCTGCGGCAAGATCTTCCACTACCGCGAGGTCGAACGCGGCTGGAACGAATTCCGTTACCAGTTCTCCGGATTCAAGACCGAGATCCGCAAGGTCGGGATACTCGATTACGGCGTTCAGGAGACCGACAACGACTCCGATACCGCGGACGGTAAGCTGGTCGACTGGACCATTGCCCAATTGCAGCTCGAACACGACAAGCCCTTCTTCATCGCCATGGGCCTGCGCAAGCCGCACCTGCCGTGGACCGCCCCACGCAGATACTACGAGCAAATCGAACTGGAGAAGGTGCAGCTTCCACCCTGCCCCGAAGATGAGCTGGCGGACATCCCCGAAGCGGGCAAGACCTTCGCCCACAACATGGTTGGCTTCCACAAGAAGAACGACCACGCCGCGATCCTGGAAGACGGGATCGAGGGCTGGCGGCAACTGGTGCACGCCTATCTGGCCACCTGCTCCTTCGCCGATGCCAATGTCGGCCGCCTGCTCGAGGCTCTCGAGCAAAGCCCGCACCGGGACAACACCATCGTCGTCCTGTGGGGCGACCACGGCTGGCACCTGGGTGAGAAGGAGCATTGGCGCAAGATGGCGCTGTGGGAACGCAGCACGCGCACGCCCTTCATCATTGCCGCACCGGACATGAAGGCGGCCTCCATCGAGGCTCCGGTCAGCCTGCTGGACATCTTCCCCACCCTGGTCGAACTCTGCGGACTCGAATGCGGGCAACCACTGGACGGCAACAGTCTCGTGCCCCTGCTGACGGGAGCGGACAAGGACTGGGACAAGCCGGTGACCATCTCGCACGGACCGGGCAACTTCGCCATTCGCCAAGGGCCATGGCGCCTCATCCGCTACGCCGACAGCAGCGAGGAACTCTACAACATCCAAGAGGATCCCAAGGAGTTCACCAATCTGGCGGCCGTGCCGGGGCATGAAGCCACGCTCAATGCCTTGCGCGAGCAACTACCAAAGACCTGGGCCCATGTGATCGGCCCGCGCTTCAAGAACTTCCCGGGTGCCTTTGCCGCCCCTCAGGCAACGCAGGAATGACGGACGGGTCTCGGGAGATCCATTGGATCGTTCCACGCCAAAGCGCCCATCACTTGCCGGCACCGAGAGAGCGGCCGTCGGGCCGGATCGGATGGCGGGGAGAAGGGGTTTGCCAACCCGATGATCCAAGCCTTTGATCCACCGGTTTTCGGGGCGGGAGCAGGATGGGCTGGATCGATGGAATCATTCATCAGGGGCGAGTCTCGGATGGGAGGGAATCGAAGCTAGGGCTTTGCCAGCGGAAAGGAGGAAAGCCATCGGTCGTAGGCGAACCGAACGACCCATCAGTCCTTGTTCGACTTTCCCCCGAACGGTGGTGACTCCTCAAGCAGTCGGCTGACCACCCCCGACATGCCTCCGGGCTGACCTTGGGCGAGTGACTCCAACCGGCTCCGTGCCTCGGGAGTGAGGTTGAGCATGGTCGCCACGTAGTCCTTGGGCTTCCGCCCGGCTCCCGGACGCGCGCCGCCCCGCCGCCGCTTGAGTTCGCCCAGCCCGGTCCGGACCTCGGCGAGCTTTGCCTGAGAGGCGCCTTTGAGCTTCGACGGATCGATCGAGTCCTCGATCTCTTGCTCGGCGGAAGTCAGAGGCATGTCCTTCCAGTTCTTGATCTCGGAACGTTTCATGGGATGTAGCGGTTGGTCAGCTTGCGTGATGGATAGGCCGTCACCATGAGCCAGTGATCTTCGCCCAGCGGTTTGCATGGCACGGCCACCGCATAGCGGTCGATCTCCACGACGAGGATCATCTGGTCTTCATGTTTTGGATTCGGAACGAAATCGAGCACTGGAGCTTTCAGGATGGCATCAAAGCTCAAACCCCGGACGACCATGCTCTCCTTGTCGTCCCCGGCCTCAAACCTCACCCCGAAAAAGTGCACCGCCAACCCACGAAAATCAATGAAAAAGCTTATGCTTTTTCAAACTTCAGGGAGAGGCCTCACCAACGAAAAAGGCACCGGAGCGAGCTGCCCCGGTGCCTTGAGGCGCGACGGCGTCGCGCGGTCCGCTCGAAGTGTCAGGCCTTCTTGACGTCGACCCACTGCTTGGTCCTGCCCTCAGCGTCGGCGACGCAGCAGCAAGAGGGTGCCGCACGCGCCAAGCAGCGCCACCGAGGGTTCGGGAACCAGGATGTTGGCCACCGTGTTGCCCGCGGGTCCGCCATCAGACGCGAGGCGGTAGACCGCAAAATCAATGTTGGTTTCCGGATAGACCACCACATTGCTTTGGTTTACCAGGGAACTGCCATTGTAGCGGACGGTGTTCTCAATCCGACCCAGTCCGGAGCCGGGATTCTCACCGCCGGCCCAGTCATTGCCTGTCTCCAGATCAGCGGTGCCGATCAAGTTGCCGTTGACGTAGATGGAGAGCAGTTCGTTGCTGCCGGTGCCGGCTCCGATTTCGTACACGGTGACGATTTGAACGCCCAGAGTGGGCGAAGTCAGCCCGTGGTTACCGAAGACCACGTCGTCGTTGTTTTGTCCTGCGAAGAAATAGAGATCATCGCCCTGCAACACCAGTGCCGCTCCCCTTCCGGAACCGCCGGCTTCCCACAGATTGATGGGGTTGGTCTCGCTGTCGACTGCTGCCGTGAAATCGAAGATCAACTCATGCGCCACCGAATTGGTGGTGATGTTGGAGCCACCGAATGAATCGGCGCTGCCCATGTTCTGGATGCCGGAGGCGGTGAAATGTGCCACAGTGGCAGCATGAGCCGTAAGTTGAAAACTGAGCAAAGCTGTAGGTAAAATCAGCGCATTCATGGACAAGACGGACCGTTCTTATCGGTTGATGTGGGCTTGTCAAATCAACTCCCTGGCGCTCCAGCCAGGAATACCAGGAAGTCGCTCTTTTTCAGGGAACGATGAAAGAAACACCCGAGGTCGGCTTTCCCAAGAATACCATTGTTGATGGCTCCACCTGTTGTACGAGAAACCCACCGGAGGAGATCCCCCCGGTGCCTTGAGGCGCGACGGCGTCGCGCGGTCCGCTCGAAGTGTCAGGCCTTCTTGACGTCGACCCACTGCTTGGTCTTGGCCGACTCGAGGACGGCGTCGCAGACGTACTGGGTGCCGAGCGCGTTGCGGAAGTCCGGGTAGCGCTTCTGCGGCTGGGGGTCGTCGAGGTCTTTGAAGAACTCGTAGAGCGCGTGGGTGAAGCTGTGCTCGTAGCCGAGGCACAGGCCGGGCACCCACCAGTTGCCGGCGTAGGGCTGGTCGCCATCGGAACAATGAATGCTGCTCCACCCGCGGCGGTCGCCGGGCACGCCGTGGTCGAAATACTCGAGGCGGTTGAGGTCGTGCAGGTCCCAGAACAGCGACTTGTGCTCGCCGTTGATCTCGAAGGTGTAGAGCGCCTTGTGACCGCGGGCATAGCGGGTCGATTCAAAGATCGCCAGCGAGCCGTTCTCGAAGCGGGCGAGGAAGGCGCAGGCGTCGTCGATGGTGACCTCCTGCTTCTCGCCGGTCTCCTGGTGGACCCGCTCCTTGATGAAGGTCTCGGTCATCGCCGACACCGAAACGATGTCACCATTGATCCAGCGGGCGGTGTCGATGCAGTGCGCGAGCAGGTCGCCGGTCACGCCCGAGCCCGCGGCGGCGGCATCCAGGCGCCACAACGCCTCCCCGCCCTGCGGCAGGTCCTCGGAAATCGTCCAGTCCTGAAGGAAGTTCGCGCGGTAGTGGAAAACCCGTCCGAGTTCACCCGCATCGACGATGTTCTTGGCGTGGGTGACGGCGGGCAGGAAGCGGTAGTTGTACCAGACGAGGTTCGGCAGCTTGCTTTCCTCGACCGCCTTGACCATCGCCTCGCCCTGCTCGCCGTTCAGGGCGAGCGGCTTTTCGCAGAGGATCATCTTGCCGTTCTTCACGCACTCGAGAGCGATCTCGGCGTGGGAGTTGTTCGGCGTGCAGATGTCGATCGCGTCGATGTCGTCGCGCTTCACCAGCTCGCGCCAGTCGGTTTCGTAGGACTCGAAGCCCCACTTCTCGGCGAAGGCCTTGACCTTGTCCTCGCTGCGGCCGCAGACGGCCTGGCGGACGGGGTAGTGGTCGGTGTCGAAGAAGTGGGCGAGTTGCGAGTAGGCGTTCGAGTGGGTGCGGCCCATGAAGCCGTAGCCGATGAGTCCGATGCGGATTGGTTTGCTAGCCATGATTCTGGGATGGTGGATGATGGATGGAGGATGTCGAATGAAGGAATCAGCCCGTTCGGTTTAGAGCACCTTGCCCTTCCGGGCTTCGACTCCATCCGAAACACCCGTCCCGAGGCAACCCAAAACCTACTTCGCAACGGCCACGCCGGGCGTTCTGGAGTGGGCGTTTTGCGGGAAGTCGAAGGTCAGGACGAGCGGTTCGGTCCCCGTGTTCTCGATTTCCACGCCGCCGCGATTCAGCGCGGCCTGGGTGATGAATCCGATCTCCGGATAGACTTCGCCGAGCTTCATGTCCTGGTGATATCGCACTTCGAGTTTTCCGACGCGGCCGCGGCCGCGGTTCGTGTGGAACAGCGTGGGGCTCTCCGGCCGGAAATTCGTCCTGGCACCGGGTGCGACCGTGAGACGGAGCATCGAGCACTTCTGGTCGCCAAGGATGTCGCCGTAAACAATCCACTTCGCCTCCACGCCGTCGGTGGCGAATTCTTTAGCGGTGATGGCCGGGCGCGAGTTCTTCCGCACGAAGTCCGGGTCCTGGTTCGCCTCGAAGTCGAAGGTATCCACGAGAAACTCCCAATCCTCGTGCCGGTCCTTCGGATAGTCCTCTTCCCGGCAGGCGTAGAATGCATCGGCCGCCCCGATCCGGCCATCGAGCGTCAGGTCCTCGGCGAGGAAATGCTCGTCCATCGTGACGTGCAGTTCGTGCGTGCAAAGGTCCGTCGGTGAGTGCAGCACGCCGTTCGGCATCACGAAGCCGTCATCCAGCTTCATCATCGTATGCGGCGACAGGTGCCGCACGCCGTTGTAGTCCCCCTCCCCCCAACGCTTCATGCAGGCAAGGAACTCGTCCTTCGTCACGAACGGGTACAGGCCCATGGCCGTGGTGTGATAATGCGACGGACTGACCCCGGGATTGTCGAAGGAGTTGATGTCGTAAACCTCCCACTTCGACCAGTGCAGGTGGTGGGGGATGGGATTCAGGTTGTCGAACTTCTTCGACACGATCGGCCAGGTGGCCTTGCCGAACAGGGACCTCGAGAAAGCCGTGACCTTCTCTCCCATGACCGCTTCCGGATTGGCCTCGATCAGGTCCTGGAGTGAGATGACCTGCCGGTCCGGCGTCAGGACGTGGGCTTCTCCTTCACGAAATGGCGCCTTTCCCGTGCGGGTATCGATGACTCCGGTCACGATGGGCACGGTGCAGCACATCCAGACTTCATCGAGGCCCGTCCCATTCATGTAGTCCGGGTAGTACGACTTCGCATCCAGGCGAAGGCGCTTCCCCGGGGTGCAGAATGTCCGGCCGGCATAGCGGTGCAGAAGCTGCAGCACCCCGTCGTTCCGGTTGATGATGTCATCGAGAATCGAATCCGACGCTCCATCGATGACATCGTGTTGCGGGTATTCGTGAAGTTTCTCCGCGAGAATGGAAGTGGAGGCAGCCATGGGTGCTGGAATTTGAAGATTGGGTCGTGGAGTGGCAAGAGCGAACGGCCCGACTCGCAAGGGGTCCAGCCGGGGATTTCTCGATACCGGGAATTTGCTTTCTCAGGTTTCTCGGCAACGCCCCGGGACCCCGCATTGGACCGGGAAATGGGAGTTGGTTCTGAAGGAGGACTTGATGCAAAGTGGAGGGCGTGCAGAGCTTTCTGACCACCATCGCCAAGCTCATCGATGAGCAGGCACTGCCCGCCCTGATGATCGGCGGCCACGCGGTCACGGCCCTGGGCCATCCGCGCGCCACCTTCGACCTTGATCTGCTCGTCCCCCGCAGTTCGGCATCGCGTTGGAAGGCGGCCATGGCGGAAATGCGCTACCAACTGTTCGCGGAGTCCGCCAACTTTCATCAGTATGAAGCGCCTGACGGGTTTCCGCTGCCACCTGTCGATCTGATGCTGGTCGACGACGAGGTCTTCGCCGCCCTGGAACAGTCGAAGTCGCCCACCGAACCGATCGCAACCCCGGACGTGGTGGCGCTGATTGCCCTCAAACTGCATGCCATCCACCAACCTGCCCGCGAGGACACCGCCAAGGACTGGTCCGATGTGCTGGCGCTGGTGAAGGCACACCGGCTCACGCTGGACGATCCGGAGTTTGCTGCTACCGTGCGAAGGCATGGAGGACAGACGGCCATCGAGCGCATTCAAGCCATCCTCTCCGGCGGAGCTTGAGTTTCCGACCGGCGAGGGGCCCAAGCCACATGCCCCGCGCCCGATCGACCCGCGAGCGGTGGAAGCCCACTTCGCCGCCCTGCCTGCCAAGCCCGAGAGCGCGGAAGTCCGTTGGGCGAGGAAGCGCCACGCGCCTGCATTCCCAGGGTGAAAGGAAGGCTGGAGATTGGCTTCTTCACGCTCCGACAGCCCCCCTCATGGCCCCACCTCAGGAAGGGGAAAAGCTTCGCGCCCATTCTTCCACGTCGGCGGGCTTCACGGCCGGACATGACATCGAAGGAGGTGATGTTGTCCTTTCTCAGATAGGGGGAGGTCGTGGAGAAACAAAAATCCCGCCGGTGCGCATGGCACGCGGCGGGATGTGAAGGGATGGGGCGGCCTCAGAGCGCGTTGTCGACGTCGATCATCGCCTTGAGGATGGCGTTCCAAGTGGCCGGATCCTCGAGGACCGCGTTGTCGAACATGCAGCCGTCCCAGCAGATGTGCTTGATGCCGCGCTCGGCGGCGCCCTGCAGCCAGTAGGTCGAGCACTTGGCGATATCGAGCTTGCCGTTCGGGTCGTCCGCCGGGCAGTGGCGGCCGGTCTTGTCGTGGCTGCCGGTGCCGTGGACCGTGCCGTCGTTCTGGGCGACGTGGAAGTCGATCGTCCACGGGCGCAGGGCGTCGGTCATGGTCTTGTAGGCGGCCCAGAACTCCTCGTCGGAGTAGCCCTCCTGAAGCAGTGCGGCCTCGGGCGCATTGTAACCCAGCAGGTAGAGGTAGGTGTGAGCGAGGTCGGCCTGGAATCCGACGACACCGGGCATGGCGGTCGCTTCCAGCGTATCCACCGCGGCCTTCCACGAATGGAAGCCGCCCCAGCAGATCTCGCCTTCGGCGGCGACGCGTTCGCCGTGCTGCTCGGCCACCTTGCCCGCTTCGCGGAAGGTCTCGGCCACCTTGGCGGTGTTGCCCGCCGGATCCTTGGCGAAGTCCTCGGTGCCGCCGGCGGTGTCGACGCGGATCACGCCCGACTTGCGGACGCCGTGGTCGTTGAGGATGCCGGCGATGCGGCAGGTCTTCTCGACGGCGAGGACGAAGTTCTTGCGGTCCTCGTCGGAGCCGAAGGCGGGACCACCGACCGTGCCGGGCCAGACCGGAGCAACCAGCGAGCCGACGGAAAGTCCGGCGGCGGCGATCTGGTCGGCCATCTTCCTGATCTCGTCGTCCGATCCGTCCGGGTCGGTGTGCGGGTGGAAGATGAAGAGGTCGACGCCGTCGTATTTCCGACCGCCGACTTCGGCGGCGGTGGTGAGCTCGAGCATGTGGTCGAGCGAGATCGGCGGATGGTCGGTGTCGGGCTCCTTGCCAACCAGGCCGGGCCACATTGCGTTATGGAGTTTCATGATATTCTCAGGGTTGTGGGGTTTCGGGACCAAGATGAATGGGATGGATCGGATCACGACTCCAGAATCGAATCCATCCTATCCATCCTGGTCCAAATTCATTCAGACGTTCTTGCAGTTGCCCGGGGGCGAAGTCCTGGGTGGTTCTTGGAATCATGGATTGAGGATTTTCAGAGAACGTGGGACCAGTCAACGGAGCACTCGACCGTGCCACCGTTCTCGCCGGTTAGAAGAACCTTGCCATCGCCCTCCGGAGAGATCGAGACGACCTTGCCGAAGTTCGGCGGCACCTCCGCCACGGCCTGGACGAGACGCAGCGAAACCACCTCGGCGGGATCGAAGGAGCGAACCGTGGGGATTCCATCCTCGGCGAGCAGGCCCTGGCGGGACAGGTCGACGTCGTTGCTGAAGTGCGAGCAGACCTCCTCGAGGCCGATCCTTCCGACGTGACGACCGTTCCATGGTGCCCCGTCGCGGCCGCCATCCGACAGCCAGAACAGCGTCGCCGGAAAATCGGCGGGGTTCTTCAGGCAGAACCAGACGAAGTCCCCGAACACCGCCGCCGTCCAGGCGAAGGGACGATCCGGCTCGGGATCCTCGGCGACCATCATCACCAGATCGTCGGCACGTCCGCCGTGGGGAAAGCGGGTGAGGTCCGCGGAACCCATGCCATCGGCCAGTGGCACCGAGGTCAACTCGTCGAAGCGCGCCCCGGCGCAAAGCATCTGCCGCTCGCCCTTGTCGGGATCGGAGAACACCCCGGGATACACCGAACCCCAGCGGAAGGGGGAAACGCTGAGCCGCACCGAGCCGGGCGCCGCCGCCGAGGCGTCGAGGATGGGGTGGGAACCGTAGCTCCAGTCGCCCGCGAGGCCGGAAATGCGATGTTCCAGATAGACCGCGTGGTGGCCCGGCCGGACCGAGAGGATTTTCTCGATCGAGGCCCCGGAATCCGCGGCCTGCTGCCGCAGGGTGAGCGAGCGCTCGTCGCTCCCCTCGAGACTCCACGCCGCATTCGCCGGATCGCCGTGAGGCGGGCCGTCCTGCTGGGGCCCGAAGGGCAGGCAGAAAAAATCGCCACGCAGCACCGAGAGCAGGGCTGGCTGATCGGGGAACTCGGAGGGGACCCACGGCGACAGCGAGTAGGGTGAAACGTCGCGCCCCGGCAGGTGGAAGACGACCGGGGCCATCTGACCCGCGCGCCCGGTCACGTGGAGGTCGACTTCAGGGGTCGCAAGCTGGTGCGACGGCTCGCCGTGGATTTCTTGCATCGGGAAAGAATCAGCCGGGGAGAATGCCACGGACGAGGAGGTTGTTGAGACGGTGGGTGATCTCCGCCAGGCCGTCGGCCACCGTTTCGGTGTAGCTGCGACCGTCTCGGGTATCGAGCCCGAAGCCCGGCTCGAGGTCGCGCAGCGGCTGAAGCGCGTCGTCTTCGTGGTGGAACATCTCGACGTAGACCTTTTCCAGCTGCCCGGTGCCGGCCGCGGCGGCGAGCAGCGCGCCGATCCAGCCGTCGTCGGTGGTCAGGCAGCCACGGGTGGTCGGCGGCGTGGCGTGAAAGGCACCGAGTTCCCCGTCGGCCGCCAGCGCCCGGATCGTCTCGACGTTTTCCTCGATCGAAAGACCCGAATTGCCGCAGTGGGCGGCGTCGGTGATCAGCTTGAAGAACTTCTGGCCCAGCTTCGCATTGGCCGCCTGCACCAGCGCGCGACCGCGGTTGATGTTGGTGAAGGTCTGGAACTCGCCGGGGCGCAGGAACTCGATCTGCCAGCTTTTCACGCTGGACCCGATCACCCCCGCCTCTTCGATGATCCGCAGGTGGACCTTGACGTTCTGGGCCACCGCAGCCTCGAAGGCCTCACCGGAAAGCCCCGTTCCTTCGGGCCCCATCCAGACGTCGATCGAGGTCGAGGAAATCGTGCCGATACCGTGCTTCATTGCCGCCTTCACCGAGGGCAGCAACTGCTCGACCACGCCGTCCTCGTCGTCCGGATTCTTCGGGTCGACGCCTCCGAGCATCATGATCAGGTCGACGTCGAGCCCGAGCGCCCGGAGCTTCTCGATCATTTCGTCCACATCGCCATCGTCGCAGCCGGGAAAGACGGAGATCTGCACGCAGTTGAAGGGAACACGGGAGGCCTCGACCAGTTCGCGCATGCCGGCGACGATCTTGATCTCGCCGGCGTCGTTGCGCGGGTAGCGCCCGGAATCATCCGGCACCAGGCAGCCGACGAAACGCAGGTGGGTCGGCACGACGCCGAGGCCGATGCTCGGACGCAAGGGAATGGGTTGGTTCATGGGGGAGAATGAAGAGAGGAAAAGCGCGGATGAAAAGGGAGAATCGGAATCTCCGGCATGGACGGCTTCCAACGGGGAACCTGACCGCAATCTTCCACCATACGGCCGGGAACCGGACGATTTTGCCACCGACAGCCGCCCCACCGAGCCTCCCGCCCGTCCTTGATCCTCCAATTCCTCTCGGAACAACGCGCAGAAAGGATTCGCAATCGACGCGAAGGCCGCGCCAGCCCAGCATCTCGCCCGATACCGATCTTCCTCTTTCGTGGGTGCCGTGAAGCCCCGGCTCCCCATGGAGTGAAGTGAGCCCGCGAGAGCGGAGCCGCCGCGCCCGTCCTTCGAGAAGGGATCGCAAATCCCTTCTCACCAGACCGGTCCCGCAACTATTCCGGAGACCGCGTCTTGGGCAGGAACACGAAAAGGATGCCGGCAATCACCGCCAGGCCGGCCCACCACGCCACTTCGGGTATGCCGGTGATTTCGGGGAGGCGGACTTTCCCAAAGTCGCCGATTTTCATGAAGCCGTCCTGGATGGCGGGGAAGGTGAAGGCGTAGGCGATCCCGCCGGCGAGCATCCCGAGAAAGCCGACCATCGCGTGGATCCGCCCGGTGGCCACCGCCACCACGCCGGTGCCCGGGCAGTAGCCGAGAAGCACCATCCCGACACCGAAGATCAGCGCGCCGGTGATGACCGGGGCGAGCACCGCGGGCTTGATGTGGAAGGCCGCGAGACCGGCCTTGTGAAACAGCGCGATGCCGACGCCTCCGACGATGATCGCGGTGAACATGATGCGCAGTACGGTGAAGTCCTTGAGGCGGAACTGGTTGACGATCACGTTGTAGTTGCCGACGCCGCCGCGGTGCAGCAGCACGCCGAACACGACGCCAACGAGGGCGGCCACCACCAGCCCGGCGGTGGATGAGGTGCTGAAAGGAAGTCCCATGATGGAAAAGTGGATAGGGGTTTCGGGGGAGGTCAGCGCTTGCGGAACATCAACCAGGCAGTGAGCAACCCGCTGGCGAACATTGTCAGGAAGAACACCCAGCCCGAAAGCGCGAGCTGCAGGCTGCCGCTGATGCCGTGGCCGCTGGTGCAACCGCCGGCCATGCGTGCGCCGAAAATCAGGATGAAGCCGCCGAGGAAGGCCCCGAGGAAGCGCTTCCACGGCGAGCGCCCGAAATGTTCGGCCCAGACCGAGGGCACCGCCTCCGCCTTCAGGTCGCGGCTGGCCAGGGCCGACACGAAGGCACCCACCGCCGTCCCGAGCAGGAGCAGGGTGCTGTAGCCGAACTTCGGGGTGTGATCCTTCCAGTAAGCATTCTCGGCGACGGTCTCACTCCCGCCCGCGACGCAGGTCACCGCGCCGCTCCACTTCGAGACCTCGGTGGACATCCCGAGCGGCTTGTCCACGAGCAGAAAGACCAGCCAACTGAGAATGCCGATGCCGGCACCGACCAGATAAGGATTCCACCGCTTTTGGCGAATCCAGGATGTTTTCTCGCTCATGATGTCATCCCCATCGGGGCACTCTGATTGGTGACGTTGCCCGGGAGGAAGTGCAACCCGGAATCGGGTCATCCGCCCTAGGTTCTCCACGTATGCCGACTCCGGGTTTCCCGGGATATCCGCTATCATCTCACTGACTGCCCGGACTTTGCTTCCAAGGGGCCTGGAGCGAACGTTGGGCCGGATCGGAGGGCGAAAAAATGGGGGTGACTTGGGGGCTGACCTACCGAACTCCGCCAAGGGCAGCGCCCACCGCTTCCATTCATCCCACCGCCCACCGAGGCGGGTTGGAAAACACCCGCTCGGTTGTATCCACGCACTTGCATCGTCGCCACTGCAACCTAGCGTTCCGATCGTGTTCAACGGCATCCTCTCCCTCGTCGCCGTTCTCGCCATCGCCACTCCCGGCCATGCCGCTCCCGGCTACGGCGAACCGCTCACACTCACCCGGGGCCTGGCCGTCACGGTCAAAACCATTCGCGAACTCGAACTCGCCATCAATGCGGCGAACTCCGCCGCCAAGCCCGCCACCGTCCTCCTCGCCGACGGCGTTTACACACTCCGGTCCGCCGCCCTCCATCTCGATTGCGACGGTCTCGTCATCCGCTCCGCCTCCGGCAATCGTGACAAGGTGATTGTCCGTGGCCCCGACCAAGGCCCCAAGGCAACCGCCGCCCACATCTTTCTCGTCTCCGCCTCCGACGTTGTCATTGCGGACCTGACCCTCGGATACTGCCGCTTCCACGGCATCCAGGTGCGCGGCGAGGAGCCGCACAATGCCTCCGGCCTCCACGTCCACAACTGCCGCCTCGTCAACTGCAACGAACAGTTCATCAAGGGTTCATCCTCCAAACCCGATCCGGTCGGCGCCCGTGACGGCATCATCGAAAATTGCCTCTTCGAGTTCACCTCCGGCTGGGCCTACCAATACTACACCGGCGGCATCGACATCCACAAGGGGGTGAACTGGATCGTCCGCGACAACCTCTTCCGCAACCTCCGTGTGCCAAACGATCAAAAAGGCATGGCCGAGCATGCCATCCATTTCTGGAACCGGTGCGACACCGAACCGCAGAACATCACCGTCGAGCGCAACCGCATCGTCAATTGTGACCGCGGCATCGGGTTCGGCCTCATCAACGAAGCGGGTGGCCACAACGGCGGCACGAGCACCATTCGCAACAACATGATCTCCAACGATGGTGCCGGGCACTCCACCGATGCCGGCATCAGTCTCGAGTGTGCGGACCATGTCACGATCACACACAACACCGTACACATCGTCGGCTACCGCGGCGCAATCGAATACCGCTTTCCCTCCAGCACCCATCTCACGATCCGCAACAATCTCGTCAACCACCCGATCCTCCGCCGCAACGACGCCCCGCCCGCCACATGTTCCGGCAACATCGAGTCGGTCCAACCCCGATGGTTCCGCGACCTCGCCGGCGGCGACCTCCACCTCACCGCGCAGGCCACCCCCGTCATCGACCAAGCCGACGCCGGGACCGCGCCGGCGGACGACATCGACCGGCAGAGCCGCCCCGCCGGCCGGGCCGCGGACATCGGCTCCGACGAATACGTGGCCGAGTAGGTGCCACGCGGACCCGCACACTTCCCCGTGCCGGCCAGACTTCCCGCCGGGCCCGCGATCCCACCGCCAGTCCGATGTCACCCAGTGCCAGGGATGTGCTTCCGACGGGGGCCTGGAGCGAACGTTGGCCCGGATCGGAGGGCGGGGAAACGAGGGGCGGCACCCCGCACGCGGGCATTCGGCGTCTCTGCGTCGACAAGGCATCGCTCTCACTCGACGGAATCTCGCCGACGATCGCCGAACTTCACGACGACAGTGCGACCTTCTGCATCATTCCCCCCACCCGGGAGCAGGCCAACCTGCAAACCACCGAGGCCGGACAAGGTATGAACCTCAAGGCCGACATGCTGACGAGGCATGTGGCAACGTTGATGGAGGGGCGTTCTTAGTTCTTGGTTTTCAGTCGTGCTGGTTGGCCGGTTGATTCCCAAAACTCACTCAATGGCCGGATCGCGCGGGTGATCTCCAGAAGGACCGCCTTGTCTGACTCTTTCAGCTGGGACACTTCACCGGCGAGATCGGACATTACCAAGAACAACCAGTCTGGATATTCAAAGGGCCTGGCCGCCTCGATAATTTGCGAAAGGTTCCACGCACTGCCATGCAGGATCGCGATCAAATCAATGCTCGATTCTCGCATTTGGGCATCCTCGATCGCGTTGGCCGCGTCGAATGCCCGGGCCAGAATTTGTGATGCCTGCTCCATGTTCCCATGTTGAGCATGCACCGATGCGACATCGGCCAGGGCCCAGGATCGATCCTGCAAATCCTCAATCGAGTTGGCAGTCCCGAGCGCTTGGGAAAACAGCCGTGACGCCTTTCCCTTGTTGCCGACCTCAGCATACTCACCGGCAATCGTTGACAAGGCCCAGGGCCGGTCCTTGGCAGCCTCGATGGCCCCGGCCATCTCGAGAGCCTGGGTGAGTCGCTTCTCGGCCCGGGCCCTTTGCCCTTTCCGGCCGTAACTACCGGCAATATCAGCCAAAGCCCTGGCTTGATCATCCTTCTCCTTGATCGATGCGGCGGCCTCCTCGGCTCGGGAAAGAAGCCGCTCCGCCTGCTTCAATTGGCCGGCATGCGCATGCTGATCGGCAATGCCAACCAAGGCTCGGGCTCTGCCACCCGCATCCGCCATCCTCCCGGCAACCTCAAGCGCACGATCAAAATCGCCATACTCCGCATACCTGACAGCGATCACACGCAGCACCCATGATCGCTGACTCTGAATATGCTTGTCCGCTTTGGCGGCATCGAGCGCCTTCGAGAGCACGGGCAAGGCCAGCGCCATGTTTCCGATCTCGGCATATCTGGCGGCAATCTCGGTCAGCGCTTGGCATCGTTCATCAATACTCCGGATGTCCTGTGCGACCTCGGTGGCTTGCGAGAGAAGAGTCAGGGCCTGCTCCCCTTGCCCCTTTCTCGCATGGACGCCGGCAACCGCGGCCAAGCAGATGGATTGGGCCATTTTCTGCCGAATCATTCCGGCCATCTTGATCGCGCCTTCCATCTCGCCGGCCTTCGCATGACTGATGGAAAGTTTTCGAAGCACATCCGAATCCACTTCGGCGAGTTCATAGGTCGTCGCCGCATCCAGCGCTTGGGACAACCATGGCAACGCCTGCTCCCCTTGCCCGGCCTCGGCGCGCCCATCGGCAATCGCATACCATGCCCAGGCCCTGTCTGTCGGCCTCTGGATCCCCTCGGCTGCCTGCAGGGCTTCCGACAGGAGGCGCTCGGCCTGTTCGTCCTGCCCAAGCTCGCGAAAGCCGGCGGCAATATCAACCCGCCGCAGGAAGTCGTATCGCCTCGAACCGAGCGCGCCGTCAGCCTCCAGGGCTCGATTCAGCAGCCGCTCCGCTTGCTCGCGCTCACCGAGCTCCAAATGGACCTCTGACATCCTGGTCAAGACATTGACCCTGGCATCCCTGCCCCACCGCTTTTCCTCCTCCTCGACCGACCTAAGGATCCGTGACAACAGCAGCCTTGCTTGCTCATCCTTCCCCGCCCTCCCATGCGCTTGTGCGATCTCGGCCACGGCCAACCCTCGGTCATCCGCGCGAAGGCCTTCGATGCTGTCGAGGATCTCGAGGGACTGCTTGAGGGCGCCGTTGTCTGCGTGACTGACCGCCACTTCGGCCAATGCCTCCAATCGGTTGTATGAAGCCGGAATGGTCCTGGCTACCTCGAGGGCCCGGGACAGAACCAACGCCGCCTGAGCCCTTTCGCCCATCTGCACATAAGCGTCTGCGACGAGCGTCAGGGGTTTGGATCTGTCATACCCCCGTCTCTCACTCGCATGAGCCTCCGCGGCCTCCAGAGCTTGAGACAAAAGACGGGCCGCCTCCTCCTTGTGGCCGGCCTTCGCATGGGCAGACGCCATCCCGGCCCGTGCCCTGGCTTGATCCCCTGCTCCGCTTTCAATGAGTCGTGCGGTTTCAACAGCCTCTTGGAACGCTCCCACCTCCGCGAATCCGATGGCAATCCCGGGAATTTCTCCAAGCCCATTGAAGACAAGGCCGTCGTATCTTCTCTTTACGGTCCGTGCCAGGGCAAGCGTCTGGGACAGGATCCGGGATGCCTGCTCCTGTTGGCCGACCTCGGCATACGTGGCTGCAATCTTCCCCATCAGCTCCAGATCCGGCCATGGGTTCTCCCTGGCAGTGGCCGTTGCCTGAGACAGCAAGGCCAAGGCCTGCTCCCTTCGCCCGGAATCAGCGAGCACGCCGGCAACATCGGCCATGGCCCGGGAGCGATGGGCATTGCCTTCGATGGACTTCGCCAGCAGCAAGGCACAGGCAGTCGGCGAGCGTTCCGCTTCGACCAACTCCGCCAGTGAGCCCTCCAAGGCACGAAATTGATCGAGCGTCAGTCCGGATATGAGCGGGCTGCCGGTGGAAAGCCCCGTCGCCGTCTCGCTGGCGGGATATTCCGACAGGATGCGATCGATCAGTCCCTCGGCCCTCTGGTAGGAATGCCAGACCTCGGCATGGTTTTGGGCTTCCTTCCTGCCTTCGTCGATCGCCATGGAAGCCTCGGCATGGAGCTGCTCCTCCCTTTGCATGGGCTCACCTGAGCACCCCGGGGAAATCAGAAGTGCGACTGCTGCAAGCAGCAGTGCGCTTCCGATGAGTTTCAACCGGGGTTCCACCCTAGGTCATACAACCGGCAGTTCTGACTTCCTTGCATGAAAATCCATCCCGGCTGTCTGCACGGATCAACATTCAACCCGACAAGAACGGCAGGGCGATGCATCAACCTCGAAGCCGACATGCCCGCCAAGCACGTGATGAGGTTGGTGGAGGCAAGACAGCCTGAGGGTGCAGCGGGCCGAGGTTCTTGCGATGGCGGGATTCGTATTGGGCGCGGAAGCCGGGCCAGCCGTGATGAATGAGCTGCCAGAGCGGTCAGGCGCGGGGGCGGCGGGGCGGGTGGAAGGTCGGGGCGAGTTGGCAGGACCACCACTGACTGCCGGAACAACGCGCAGGGAGGATTTGGCAATCGACGCGAAGACGCCCGGGGGCGATCCGGCATGCTCTTGAGCTGCATCGAAAGGCGTCGGCAGCATCCGGCACGGAGTCGGCGGCACCTCGATTGCGCGTTCCCAAACCCCACATCGCCAGGATCCTCCCCATGTCAGACACCTCACTGCCCACCCTTCCCGGAGATGATGTCCGGCAGATCATGTGGCGTTTTTCGGACCGCTTCGACCTGCAGATGGCCGTTCAAAGCGCCCGCGGCGTCGCCCGCGGCACCGTCGCCCGCCTCGTCGCCGACGGCGTTCGCAACACCCACGAATGGAATGACGAGAAGGGAAAACTGCTGACCGCCTTCGACGAGTCGGGGCTGACCTCGCTCTACATGGACGTCGAACAGGGCGGCTTCATCGAGGGGCCCAAGAACATGGCGATGTCGCTGGTCGCCTTCGAGCTGTCGTGGGTCGATGCCGGGGCCGCCACCGGATCCCTCGCCGGCAATCTCGCCCTCGCCCCGATCCACGAGAAGGGCACCGACGAGCAGCGCAGGTTCTACATGGGCAAGGCCCTGCCCCCCCAGCCCGGCGAGGACCGGGTGCCGTGGCGTGGCGCCTTCGCGCTCACCGAGCCGCTGCCCTTCGTCGGGGTCGATACCGGGGTCGTCGGCGGCAAGGCGAAGATCGCCGACTGGCCGGAAGGCGGCGAACCGGTCCTGCAGATCGACAAGCGCGGCCGCTTCATCACGAACATGGATTTCGCCAACTTCGTGACCGCGGCGGTCGACTCGGACGACGAGCGGATCAAGGGCACCTTCATGGTCATCCTCGAGGAAACCGACCCGGGCACCTTCGACCGCGGCGCCCCGACCCTGAAGCTGGTCCACCAGCTTTCCTCGACCCGCGACCCGGTCTTCAGCCAGCAGGTCCCGGCCAGCCGCATCATCGGCGGCTACGACGTGGTCGACGGCGTGATCGTTCCCAAGTTCAACCACAGCGAGGTCATCGCCTCGGTCTTCCACCGCACCCGCATCCCGGTCGGCCTGATGACCGCCGCCAAGCTGCTGTCGGCGGTCGAGCCGGTCATCCGCTACCAGCGCTCGCGTTTCCACGGCGGCGAAGCCGGCGAGGGCAGCCCGCGCTACGATCTCGGTCTGCAGGTGAATGAAGACGTCACCCACCGCCTGATCGACGTCTGGGCCACCGGTGAGGCCGCGGCCTCGGTCGGCTTCGAGGCCGCGCGCCAGGCCGACATCTTCGACCCGGTCGAGCGCGAGAAAGACCGGATCTGCGCCGAGCAGGGCCTGACCGGGCGCAAGCAGATGATGGCGCTGCGCAAGAAGGAGCCGGAAGTCCTCGAATACCTCGATCTGCTCTACACCGACGAAGCCGAACGCGATGCCGCCCGCTTCGCCGACCTCGACGCCGACATCCTGGTCCAGTTCGCCCTCGGCGATGCCCGGGCCAATATCATGAACCCCGCCGTCAAGCTGTGGAACACCGGCCACGGGGCGACGATGATGCGCGAGGCGGTCGCCCTGATGGGCGGCTACGGCACCACCGAGGACTGCCCGGGCTTCCTGCCGCAGAAGTGGATGGATGCCCAGCTGGAGGCGACCTACGAGGGCCCCGAAGCCGTCCAGCGCCGCCACCTGACGCTCGGCATGACGAGCAGGATCTTCCGCCACGAAGTCGACCTCTGGATCCGGGAGTTGGAAGCCCAGGCCGGCGACGGCTACGGCGCCAAATCGCTGGCGGCGGGATTCAAGCTGTGGTCCTGGACCACCGATTATCTCCAGGGCCACAACGATCCCGACGGCAAGAAGCTCTACCACGGCAAGCGCCAGGCGGTGACCTTCCCGCTGGCCGACGCGATCTGCTGGTTGCTTTCGGCCCGCAGCCTGGTTCAGGACTCCATCGAGTTGAAAACCAAGGGCGCCGAAAACCCGGTGCTGGCCGAGTCGCTCGACGCCTTCAGCTCCTTCTACGCCGACCTCTGCAAGCTCCAGGCCGCAAGGGCGGCGGGCGAGGTTTCGCGGATCTGCGCGGACCTCGTCTACGGTTTCCAGGAGTCCGCGGATGAGGCCGACGCGGCGGAGTTCGCCGCACTCCGGGAAGCGGTGGACCGCTCGCTGGCCGGCACCGAGCTGGCCCGCGACCGGGCCGCCGACGCCCTGACCCACATCATGATCCCTGAGGCCCTCGACTACCCGGCCTGAACCGATGAGCACCGAGACTGCCACCATGCCCGAAGTCGAACGCCAGACGATGCCCGTCGACATCGCCTGCGTCGGCTTCGGCCCGGCGACCGGCGGTTTTCTCCACACGCTCCAGCAGGGGCTGATGAACGAGGACGGCACCCCGGCGGTCGAGAGCAAGGTGATGCCCGGCATGCCGCCGCAGGTCATCTGCTACGAGCGGGCCGACGACCTCGGCTTCGGCGTCTCCGGCGTGGTGACCGAAGGCAGGGCCATCCGCGAGAGCATGCCCGATCTCGACCTCGGCGAGATCCCCACCGCGGCGGAAGTCACCTCCGAGAAGGTCGCCTACCTGCTCGATCCCATCGGTGCCTCGCGCCGCTCGGGCCTGCTCAAGGTCACCGACACCCTGATCAAGCCTTTCGCCAAAAACCACGCCTTCACCATTCCCTGGATCCCGCCCTTCCTGCGCAAGGAACCCGGCATGGTCTTCTCCATCGGGCAGTTCTGCCAGTGGGTCGGCCAGCGGGTCACCGCCGACGGCACCGTGCAGGTCTGGCCCGGCACCCCGGTCAGCGAGGCGCTGATCGACGACGAAAAGGTCAAGGGCGTCCGTCTGCTCGACCAGGGGGTGGACCGCGACGGCAAGCCGGCCGCCGGCTTCATGCCCGGCATGGACATCGAGGCGGCGCTGACCGTCGTCGGCGACGGTCCCTTCGGCGCGGTTGGTCGGCAACTCGACGAGCACTTCGGCATGCCCGAGGGCCACCATTCGCGCGACTGGGCCGTCGGGATGAAGTTCGTCATCGACCTGCCGGAGTCCTGCAACCTCAAGCCCGGCGCGGTCCTCCACACGATGGGCTACCCCGAGCCGGAGATCTTCGGCTTCTTCTATGTTTTCCCGGACCGGGTCGCCAGCTGCGGCATCTTCGTCCCGTCGTGGTTCGAGAGTCCCACCCGCACCGCCTACCGCTACCTCCAGCACTGGCTCATGCACCCGTGGATCTGGCAGCACGTCGAGGGTGGGTCGCTCCGTAGCTGGGGCGCGAAATCGATCGCCGAGTCCGGCCGCAAGGGCGAGCCCCATCTGGTCGGCGACGGCTACGCCCGGATCGGCGAGGGATCGGGCGGCACCAACGTGCTCCGAAATTCCGGCGTCGACGAGGCCTGGGCCACCGGCAGCCAGCTGGGTGAGGCCGTGCTCGAGCTGCTCAAGGACGGCAAGCCCTTCACCAAGGAAAACCTCGAGGCCACCTACGTCCGGCGCCGCCGCGAAAGCTGGCTCGAGAAGGAGTCGGTCAAGGCCGAGAACGCCCGCAACGGTTTCCAGAAAGGCTTCGTCCGCGGCATCATCGGCACCGCCATGGCCGGCATGACCGGCGGCCGTCTCCATCTCGGCGGCGAAATCATGCGCCCCTCGGAGCATGTCCCGACGCTTGAGGATTACTACAAGGGCCGGGTCAGCGCCGAGGAGATCACCGAGATCCGCAAGGCCTGCGAGGCCAAGGGCGCCGGACTTCACGATGCGCTGATGGACAAGGTCGGCTGGCCGGAGATCCCGCTCGACGGCAAGCTGCTCGTTTCCCAGCAGGATGCGCTCCTGCTCGGCGGCAAGGTCCAGGCTCCGCCCGGCTATGCCGACCACGTCACCTTCCATGACACGACGATCTGCGAATCCTGCGAGGAACGGATCTGCATCGAGGCCTGCTCGGGCCAGGCGATCACGATGAACCCCGAAGGCGGCACGCCGCTCTTCGAGCGGGAAAAATGCGTCCACTGCGGCGCCTGCCTGTGGAACTGCTCCCACACCGACCCCTCCAATCCCGAGCGCGGCAACGTCAACTTCCAGGCCTCCACCGGAGGATTCCACTCGGCCGAGAACTAACAGCCCACCCCATTTCCCACCGCCAGAACCATGCCCACCACCTATCAGATCGTCGTCTGCGGCGGCATCGTCCCCGATCCCCTGCAGTCCCTCGAACCCGTCATGGGCCCCACCGGACCCGCGCTCAAGAATGAGATGATGCTCCCCTCGGTGCTCGACCCGTGGGCCTGGCACGCGCTCTTCGAGGCCGCCGACCTGGCCAAGCGCCATCCCGGCAGCAAGGTCTGGCTTGTGAGCATGAGCCCCAAGGCCAAGCTCCAGCAGGTGATGATGGGACTCGCCCAGAAGGTGCCCTTCGAGCTGGTGGTGGTCGACGGACCCGCCAGCGGGTTTGCCGATGCGGTCGAGACCGCCGCCGCGCTGGCCGGAGCCATCGAGGGAATCCCCGATCTTGATCGTTCCAAACTCCTGCTCTTCGGCGGCTGGCAGTCAGCCTCGCGCGGCACCGGCGCCGTGCTGCAGATGATCGGAGAAATCCTCGGCATCGACGAGCAGTTCCAAGGCGTCGACAAGCTCACCGTCGACGACTCCGGTGGGCTGGAGATTCTTGAACGGATCGAAGCCGGGGCCTGGCAGAAGTCGCGCTGCGCGGGCGCGCCCGCCGTCCTCGGCTGGGCCACCGGCGAACTGCCCGAGCCGCCGAACAACCCGCAGATCGGCATGCAGAACATGCGCGGGATCATGCCCGCCCTCCAGCAGGCGAAACCCGCCGCCCTATCCGGCGAAGGACTGAGCTACGATTCGGTCGAGTCGCCGAAGCAGCGGCGTGAAACCCGGGTCGAAACCGAGATGGACGCCGACGCCATCGCCGACGAAATCGCCGCCTGGCTGAAAGGCTGAACTCATTTCTGACATGGACACCAAAGTACTCTGGATCGGATTCACCGACGGCAGCGGAATGCTCGAAAAGCCCGCCCTTGAGGCCCTCACCGCCGCCTGCACCATCGCCGACGGACTCGGCGGCGAACTCGTTGCCGCCGTGGTCGGCGGCTCGGCGGAAACCGCCCTCGGCCAGATCGGCGGAGCATCGCCCGCCTCGGTCACAACGGTCACCGGCGAGACCTGGTCGGCACCCCGCTACAAGACCGATGCCGCGGCCTGCGAGCAGGTTGCAAAGACCACGGAGGCGGGCATCGTCGTTTCCGCAGCCGGTTCACGTTTCAGCCGGATCGCCGCCGGGCTCGCGCAGCGCCTCGGGGGCGCGGTCGACACCCAGGTCACCGCGGCCAAGGTCGAGGGCGGCACCCTCAAGGTGGACCGCTGGTTCTACCGCCAGCGCATGATCGGGACGATCCAGCGCAGCACGCGCCCGTGGGTCCTCTCGGTCGCCCCGGGAAGCTTCGCGCCCTGCGCCGAAGGTGCGGTTGAGGCGACCCCACTTGAAGTCGCGACCGAATCGCGCACCACTCCGCTCGGCGTCGAGGCCGGCACCTCCGGTGCGCAGACCATCCGGCCCGATGCCGACGTCCTGCTGGTCGCCGGCGCCGGCTGGACCAAGAAGCAGGCCGACGGCGAAGTCCACGTCGACGTCGCGGCCGACCTCATCCTCGATTTCGCGGAATCCGCCCGTGCCTCGCTCGGCAGTTCGAAGTCGATGGTCGATCTCGCCTCCGAGGGCCAGGCCGTCCTTCCCTTCCTCACCCACCTGCACCAGATCGGACAGACCGGCGCCAGTCCCCGGCACCCCAAGGGCCTGGCGACCTGCTGCCACGGCGAGGAACCCCACGCCGTCGGCTGGCGCTTCATCAACGAACGCCGGGCGATCAACACCAACGCCGCCTGCGGCTGGGCCCAGGGCAAGGCCGACGTCCTCTACGTCGCCGACGCCTTCGAGGTCATGCGCAAGGTCAACGAACGACTGAAGTAGGGCTGTGGCCGGGCCTTCCAGGCCCGTCGCCCATTCCTTGCATCCATCATGGCGACGGGGCTGGAAGCCCCGGCCACATTGGCTGCCGCCTCTCGGAAACCTCCGTTGGGAAGCCGAGCTGAAGAACAGGTTCTTGGGTACGGTGTCCGAATTGACCGGACTTCGAGATGATCGCTCAAGTAGCAATTCGAGGTCCGGATTACGGCATCGGATTGCCTCCAACGATGCGGGACGCTCCCTGCCGAGAGAGAATCTCTCTCCCAGGGCCGCCACAAGGTTTTGGGGTAGGTCTGGGGTCCCCCGATGGCGACCCTCCGTGCGAGGACGGGAGCCGCCTGGAGCGCTAACGACGAACGCCGTGCTACTGCCGCCATTGACGGTTGGCGTCACCAAACGCACCTTGACAGAATGGCGGAACCAGCTCGTATCGGGAGCTCCCAATCCGGACACCTCGAATGAAGCACTCCATCCTCTTCCTCCTCCCCACCCTCGCCTTCGCCCATCCCGATCACGGCGCCGAGCCCGGCGATGCACCCCAGACCGCACTCAAGACCGGCAACGGTGAGTGGACCTACGAAGTCGTGCCGAACTGGGACGACCTCCCCGACGGCGCCGACGTCGGCCCGACCCACGGCGGAGTGGTCGTCGACAACGCCTCCGGCCTGATCTACGCCTCGACCGACGCCTCGCACTCGGTGCTCGTCTACAAGCCCGACGGCACCTTGGTCAAAACGATCGCTCCGGAATGCCAGGGCTTCCACGCCATGGACATCGATACCGAGGACGGCAAGACCGTCCTCTACGGCGCCCAACTTGGTGGCCCGAACCCGCTGCGCGTGTGCAAGATCGACACCGACGGCAAGCTGCTGCTCGAAATCTCGGCCAAGGGCCACCCCGATCTCGAAGGCGGCTGGAAGGGCCTCACCAGCGTCGCCGTCGCCCCCGACGGCTCGATCTTCTGCTCGATGGGCTACGGCTCGCAGTTGATCCACAAGTTCGATGCCGCTGGCAAGCACCTCAAGACCTTCGGCGGACGCGGCGACGGCCAAAAGGTCGCCACCAAGACCAGCCACGGCCTGAAGGTCGACCTGCGTTACGACGAACCCCGCCTGCTGGTCTGCGACCGGGAAAACCGCCGCCTGTTTCACACCACCTTGGAAGGCGAGTGGATCGGTGAATACTGCACCAACCTCCGCCGCCCCTGCGCCGTCTCCATCGTCGGCGACTTCTGCGCCGTCGCCGAACTCGAGGCCCGCGTGACGATCATCGACAAGAACGGCACCCCGGTCGCCTTCCTCGGCGACAACCCGAACCGCAAGCAGTGGGCCAACTTCAAGGTCGAGCCCGCCGACATGGTGCCGAACATCTTCACCGCCCCGCACGGCCTGTCCTTCGACAAGGACGGCAACCTCTACGTCGAGGACTGGAACAAGACCGGCCGGATCACCAAGCTCAAGAAGCTGGCGAACTGACCTCGCCCGCGGCATGGGGCCGGGATCCACTCTTGCATCGGCGAATCCCTCCCCTAGCGTCCGGGCGACATGAAACCACAAACCATCCCCGGCGTTCTGGCGTTCTGCCTCGGGACGCTTCTCCCGCTCCAAGCCCAAACGGAGGACTCCGGGCAGCCCGAGGCCGCCACGCCTCCCGCCGAGGCACCCGATCCCGCCGCGGTGAAAACCGACTCGTCCTACGGGCTCGGCTTCAGCACCGGCAGCGACTTCGGCCAGCGCTATGGCAACTTCGGCGTCACTCCCGAGGACATCGACGTCGAAACCTTCGTCAAGGGCTTCCTCGACGGCTTCAAGGGCAACGAACCGCAGGTCGCCGAGGAGAAGGTCGGCGCCGCCATGCAGGCGCTCGGCGACATGCTCCAGCAACGCGAAAAGGACACCGCCGCCAAGAACCTCGAGGAGGGGAAAACCTTCCTCGAAGCGAACAAGGCCAAGGAGGGAGTGACCACGCTGAAGAGCGGTCTGCAGTACGAAGTCATCGAAAAGGGCGGCGAGGAAACCTACGTCGAGCCCAAGGAAGGCGAACCCGGCAAGCAGTTCCAGGTGAACTACAAGGGCTCACTGATCGACGGCACCGAGTTCGACGCCTCCCCGGAGGGCGAGCCGGTGACCATGAACCTGCAGGTCATCGACGGCTTCAAGGAGGCACTTACCAGCATGCCGGTGGGTGCCAAGTGGCGGCTCTTCATCCCCAGTGAGCTGGCCTACGGCGAGCAACGCCGCAGCCCCGACATCGGTCCGAACTCGACGCTGATCTTCGAGCTCGAACTGCTCAAGATCGAGGACGAACCCGCGCCCCAACCCGGCGGCCTGCCCTTCCCAATCCCGCAGCCCGGCGAGTAGTCGCGAGCCCTTCTTCTCCTACCCGGCCCCGCCATTTCGCGGTGCCGGGTTTTTCGTTTCCCGGAGGCGAATCGTTGATCCTCCCGGCATCCTCGGCTATGGCTGGGGCATGAGCAAGATCACCTTCTACGGCCACGCCTGCTTCTGCGTCGAACTCGCCGACGGTACCCGCCTGCTTTTCGATCCCTTCATCACGCCGAACGAGCTGGCCAAGGACGTCGACGTCGCCGCGATCGAGGCCGACTACGTGCTGATCACCCACGGCCACGCCGATCACATCGCGGATGCCGAGGACATCCTCCGGCGCACCGGCGCGACCCTGATCTCCAACTTCGAGATCGTCACCTGGTTCGGTGGCAAGGGCATCGAGCAGGCGCACCCGATGAATCACGGCGGCGGCTTCGGTTTCCCCTTCGGCCGCGTGACCTACGTCAATGCCATCCATTCCTCCTCGCTGCCCGACGGCAGCTACGGCGGAAACCCCGGCGGCTTCGTCATCGAGACCGCGAACGAGACCTTCCACGTCTCCGGCGACACCGCGCTGCATGCCGACCAGAAGATTCTCGGCGAGCGCTTCAAGCTGGATTTCGCCGTGCTCTGCATCGGCGACAATTTCACCATGGGCCCCGCCGATGCCGCGCTGGCGGCCGAGTGGCTGCACGTGAAGAAGGTGGTCGGCGTCCACTACGACACCTTCCCGCCGATCGAGATCGACCACGACAAGGCCAGGGGCGAATTCGCTCAACGCGGCGTCGAGCTCCTGCTCCCCGCCATCGGCGAAACGGTGGAGCTGTAGGAGGTGGCGCACCCCCGCGCCGCCAACCAGCACGGCCACGATGGATCATCAAGGGTTGCGGGACGAGGGCGCCCCGCCGCCTCACTCCATCAACTCACCCACCCGCTCCGGAGTTCCCTTCCAGCGATCGATGATCCCCTTCTGATCGACCCGCAGCGAGTCGTCCGGCTCGACGACGATGTTGAGATGGGCCAATTGCTTGAAATCCAAGCAGTACTGGCGCCCCTTGCGGATCAGATACACATTCCGACCGCCGAACTCATCCCGTCCGCCCGCGGCGTCGATGGCCTGAAGCACCGTCAGTCCGCCCCGGAACGGAACCGGCCCCGAACTCCGGACCCGGCCGCCGACACTGATCCGCGCGCCGCCGGGTTCCTCGGCCTTCGCCGCCACCACCTCGACCCGCGGCTTCTGGTAGATCCCCGCGTCCCGGTAGGCGCCCTCGATCTTCTCGGCCAGCTGCAGCGCGGTCAGCCCCACCGAGCGCACCCCGCCCTCGAGAAGCGGCGGGCGCACCTCGCCGCGCTCGTTGATCACGTAGTCCCCACTCACCTTCGCCGCATCCTCGGCCGGCACTCCCCGGAGCGTGACACTGACCCGGTCCCCGACCTTCAGTTCGGCACCAAGCATCGGCAAAACGAGGACGCCCATCAGGAAAAGCACTGTTTTCATGGCCGTTCCGTCTACCTGCTCTTTTACTTTGTGTCAAAAAGTAAATTCACCGGGCCGGCAATCGAAGGGTTGCCCACGGGGCACCGGCGGGCGACACTTTCCCTGTGACGGAGCTCTTCAACAGTCGCCTTGCGCGCCTCGCCCTCGCCTTGCTGGCGACGGCGCTGGCCTCCTGCGCGCCGAGCTACACGCTGGTGACTCACACCCCCGAGGAACAGGTCCGCAACGAGACCTTCCAGTATCGCAAGTGGGTGCGGAAGGATGTCGAGCCCGACACCGTGCTCATCGCGCTGCACGGCTTCAGCGGGGCCTCGATCGACTACGAAAATCTCGCCAAGCACCTGCTCAAGGAACAACCCGGCAGCGCGCTTTACGCCTACGAGGTCCGCGGCCAAGGCCGCGACCCGAAGAAGGACCGGCGCGGCGACATCGATGACCCGGACAACTGGTCGGTGGACCTGCTCAAGTTCACCTCCATCGTCCGCGAGCAGCACCCCGATGCGCGCATCGTCTGGTTCGGCGAAAGCATGGGCGGGCTGATCCTTTCCCACACCTACCGCCAGCAGATCGACGCAGGCCTCAAATCTCCCTGCGATGCGATCGGCATCAGCTCACCCGTGGTCGGCATCCGGGACGATTTTCCGGCGTGGAAAAAGGAACTCGTCCGCGGCGTTTCCAAGGTCGCCCCGAAGGCCCGCATCACGCTGGAAACGCTCTCCGGCGGCGAGGAGGTCCCGATGACCGAGGACAGCGTCCACTCCGAGCAGTCGGAGACGAACTCGTGGCACGTCGAGAAGCACACGCTGCGGCTGCTGGTCACGCTCGGCGACATGATCGAGGAAATGCCGGACTGCGCCGCCACCTTCCAGGTCCCCACCGTGGTGCTCCACGGCGGAAAGGACTTCTTCACCCAGCCCGAAGACGTGGAGGCGTTCGCCGACCGCATTCCCGAATCCACCCCGCACCGCCGCCTTTTCTACCCCGAAGGCCACCACCTGCTCATGTACGATACGGTGAAGGACGAGGTCATCACGGACATCGCCTCGTGGCTCGACAGCCTTCGCAAGTAGTCCTCTTGCCTCCGGCGTCCGTCGAGGCCAAGCTCCCGCCCAGATGAAACTCCTGCTCCTGCTGACTCCCCTGCTGCTGGTGGCCTGCGCGCCGCAGGCAATCCTCCTGCGCGAGGCCAAGGCGACCACTCCGCAGAAAACTCAGAAGGAGGAATCCATCGCTTCCACCCCGGAAACGGACCCCGGCGACCTGCCCCCGCGAACCAGTGACAACCTCGGCCTGCTGGAACCCAGCAACCTGACCCAGGTCCCCGACGAGCGCGAGATGCGCCCCACGGTGGACCCCGATGACAAGCCGCCGGTGATCGGGACGCCACCGGTCAGCGAATGATGACCGACGCGCCCCACTTGGGGTAGTGGATCGAAAAGCCCGGCCGATACGGCGTGGGATAGGCAGGTCGGCAGACACTCCAGCCCGGGTAGCCATACCACCCGCCATACCACCCGTGGCTGCCATACCAGCTGCGCCGCTGGCGGTAGCGGTGATCATAGCGGAACTCGAAACGGCCCTCGCCCTGGTCCCTGGCCCGGCGCTCCCATGCCGGCACGAAGGGCCGCGTGGATGACTCCGCCGCCGGACCCTCGACAAAGACAACCTCGCCCTCGGCGTCATACCAGACCTCACCCTCGATTTCCTCTGCGGCGAGGAGAGGGAGACTCGCGAAAATCATGCCCACCACCCATTTCATCCAATAAGCCTCGCACACCCTCGCAGCCTGATCAAGTCGCCGCTCTTGCCTCGCCCGCCAAAAGCCCGAAAGCTCCGCCCATGCCTCGCCCGCCGAAGAAGTTCCGTGCGTATCCCTTCGATTACCACCACGAACTGGACCTCACCATCGAGTCCCTGAGCAACCTCGGTGACGGCATCGCCCGGGTCGAGGTGCCACCCGCTCCCGGAGCCACGGAAAATGCCGGGGAGGGATGGGTCGTCTTCGTGCCCTTCACCCTGCCCGGCGAGAAGGTCCGGGCGCGCATTTTCCGCAACGACAAGAACCACTCGCGGGCCGACCTCCTCGAAGTGCTCGAGCCTTCGCCCGACCGAGCCGAACCGGGCTGCCCGCTGTTCGGCGAATGCGGCGGCTGCCAGTACCAGCACCTCGCCTACGACCGGCAGCTCGATTGGAAGACCCGCCAGGTCGAGGAACTGATGCGCCACATGGCGGGCATCGAGCATCCGGTCGAACCCTGCCACCCGTCGCCAAAACTGTGGGGCTACCGGTCGAAGATCACCCCCCACTTCGCCAAGCCGAAGAACGGCAGGATCGATGCGATCGGGTTCCTTCCCAATGCCCGGCGTTCGGGCCAGATCGACGTCCCGAAGTGTCCGATCGCGATGAACGAGATCAATGCCGCCCTGCCGGAAGTCCGCGACCGTGCCCGGCGCAACGCATCGAGCTACCGCCGTGGCGCCACGTTGCTGCTCCGGGCCAGCGAGGGGCGGGTCGAAACCAACCCGAATGCCGTCGTCACCGAACACGTCGGTGAGCTGTCGCTCGATTTCCTGGCCGGCGACTTCTTCCAGAACAACCCCTTCATCCTCCCCGACTTCACCGGGCACGTCGCCCGCGAGGCGGCCGCGGAAGGCGTGCGCTTTCTGGTCGACGCCTACTGCGGCTCCGGCCTCTTCGCCCTTTCGCTGGCGAAGCACTTCGAGCGGGTCGCCGGGGTCGAGGTCAGCGAAACCTCGGCCGACTGGGCTCGCCGCAATGCCGAGACCAACGGCATCACCAACGCCACCTTCCTCGCCGCCTCGGCCGAGGCGATCTTCGCCGACATCGATTTCGACCCCGCCGCCACCGCGATGGTCATCGACCCCCCGCGAAAGGGCTGCTCGGAGGACTTCCTCGACCAGCTCGCACAATTCGCGCCGTCGCGGCTGGTCTACGTCTCCTGCAACCCCGCCACCCAGGTCCGCGACCTGGCCCGCCTGCGGGATGCCGGCTACCGGCCCGAAACCATCCAGCCCTTCGACCTCTTCCCGCACACCCGCCACCTCGAGTGCGTGATGACCCTCACCCGGTAGAGATTTCAGATTTCAGATTTCAGATTTGGCATTTGGCCTTCGTCATTCCACTCCCGGCTTGCTCCATCCGGCCCGCTCCCCTTTCCTCGCGCCGTGACCCAGGAACGCACCGACGACCTCCGCATCTCCGGCCTCAAACCCCTGATTTCCCCGGCGGTCCTGAACTATTTCCAGCCCGTGACCGAAGAGGTCTCGGAGCTGGTCGCCACCGCGCGCGACGAATCCGCCGCCATCCTCAAGGGCGAGGACGATCGGTTGCTGGTCGTCGTCGGTCCCTGCTCCATCCACGATCCCGAGGCGGCCATCGACTACGCGAGGAAACTGGTGCCCCTGATCGAGAAACACCGGGACGACCTGTGCATCATCATGCGGGTGTATTTCGAGAAGCCGCGCACCACGGTCGGCTGGAAGGGCCTGATCAACGATCCGAAGCTCGACGGGTCCTTCGACATCAACGAGGGCCTCAAGGTCGCGCGCGGCCTGCTGCTTGAGCTGGCGCGGATGGGGGTGCCGGCCGGCACCGAGTTCCTCGACACGATTTCGCCGCAGTTCATCGCCGACCTGATCGCCTGGGGTGCCATCGGCGCCCGCACCACCGAAAGCCAGGTCCACCGCGAGCTCGCCAGCGGCCTTTCGATGCCGGTCGGCTTCAAGAACGGTACCGGCGGCTCGATCCAGATCGCGCTCGACGCGATCCAGTCGGCCTCGCGTCCGCACCATTTTCTTTCGGTCACCAAGCAGGCCGTCGCGGCCATCGTCTCGACCACCGGCAACGACTGCTGCCACCTCATCCTGCGCGGCGGCAAGAATGCCACCAACTACGAGGCCAAGAATGTGGCCGAAGCGGTTTCCATGCTCGAAGAGCAGGCCCTGCCGCCCTACGTCATGATCGACTGCTCGCACGCCAACTCGCTCAAGGACTTCCGCAACCAGCCGCTGGTCGCCGCCAACCTCTGCAAGCAGATCGCCGACGGCTCGAAGGCCGTGGCGGCGGTCATGATCGAGTCGAACCTCGTCGAGGGAAACCAGAAGCTCGACCCCGACCTGTCGAAGCTGACCCGCGGCCAGTCCGTCACCGACGCCTGCATCGGCTGGGACGACACCGTCGAGGTCCTCGACAAGTTCGCCACAGCCGTGCGCGAGCGACGCGGATAAGGAGGGCGGACACTCGTTCGCCCGACCCGTCGGTGCCTGTCCGCCTCTGCCAAGCTGATGGCCCAACGACCCAAGCTCTGGATCCACCGCACCCGGCGGTTCTGGGTGGGGGCGGGGGTGCTTCTCTTATTGATCGGAACCACCGCCACATTTGGATTCTGCGTGTTTCGGGCCACGATTGCCCTCCCGGCAGAATCCAACCTCAAGATTGGGATCTGGCAAATCACCACAGCCCATGGAATCGCCACCCATGAGGGAGGCATCATCTACTGGCGGGAAGCTACCATCATCGATGATAGCAGAACCCAGTTCGACTTCGCGGCCCGCTATCAACGTCCACGGTATCGCTGGCTGCCCGGGCACATTTCGTTCCCTCCCGAACTTGGAGCAGACCCAGCCTTCTTCCTCCCCCTCTGGCCCCTCCCCGTCCTCTGGGCCATCTTCTGGATCACCCGCATGGTCCGCGCCGAGCGACGGGAGCTGAAGAAGTTCTCCGAGCCGGACGCCTGAGCGGACCGCGAGCTTCAGCTCGCATCTGAATCGCTCGGGCTCCGGGGCGAGCTGAAGCTCGCGGTCCATTTTCACTCGCCACCTGCGCCGCCTCCCCCGACTCTCCCGCCATGCGCAGTGCGCCTTTGGGCTTCTTTGATTCCGGCGTCGGTGGTCTCACCGTCGTCCGCGCGGCCCAGCATTTGCTCCCGCACGAGGACATCGTCTACCTCGGCGACACCGCCCGCGTGCCCTACGGATCGAAGAGCCCGGAGACGATCCGCGAGTTCGCCGCCCAGGACGTGCGCTTCCTCATGGACCACGGTGTGAAGGCGATCGTCATCGCCTGCAACACCGCCACCGCCCACGCCTTGCCGGCCCTCCGCGAGGAGTTCGACCTGCCCATCCTCGGCGTCATCGGCCCGGGGGTGGAGGCCACCCTCGCCGATCCCGACACCGAGCGGGTCGGCATCATCGCCACCCGCGGCACCATCCGCTCGCATGCCTACCAGCACGCGCTGGCCCAACGCCGCACCGGCCTGATCCTCCACGCCCAGGCCGCCCCGCTGCTGGTTCCGCTCATCGAGGAGGACTGGCTCGAGCACCCCGCCACCGAGGCCGCGCTGCACACCTATCTCGACCCGATGGTCGACAAGGGCATCGACGCGCTGCTGCTCGCCTGCACCCACTACCCGCTGCTGATGCCGGTGCTGCGCAGCTTCCTACCGGATGAGATCCGGCTCGTCGATTCCGCCAGCACCTGTGCCATTCACCTGAGCGAGGAACTCTCACGGCTCGACCTGCTGAATGATTCCACGGACCCCGGCACCCTGCAGATCCACCTCACCGACCTCAGCGAGCAGTTCGAGATGCTCGCCCGCCGCTTCCTCAACCACCCGCCCGGCAAGATCCGCCGCGCGACGCTGTAGGGAGTGGCGCTTTCCAAGCGGCATAACGGGGCCGGGCGATCTCCGGATCGCGGGGCAAGCTCCGCCTTTCCCAAGAAGGCCGATTCCCGAAAATGATCAGCCGGCCTTGACCAGCATCTCCACCCGCATTGGTTGACCCTAACCTCATCCCGCGGCTGAAAGCCGCCTCGCCCCGTCATGGCGCTTGGAAAGCGCCACTCCTCCCATGCTCCGCCCTCCGCTACTCGAATGGCTCCATCGCGAGAAGGGCGAGCCACTTCCCTTCCAGAAGCAACTCTGGAAAGCCCACGCCGAGGGCAGGTCCGGGCTGCTCCACGCCCCCACCGGCTTCGGCAAGACCCTCGCCGCCTGGCTCGGCCCGGTCGCCGCGGCGCTCGACCGTCACCCCGCCGACAAGCCCGCACCCTGCTCCGTTCTCTGGATCACGCCCCTGCGCGCCCTGGCCGCCGACACCCTGATGTCCCTGCGGGAACCGATCAAAACCCTCGCACCCGCCTGGGAAGTCGAGGCACGAACCGGCGACACTTCGTCCTACCGTCGGGCCAAGCTTCGTGAGCGACTGCCCTTCGGCCTCGTCACCACGCCCGAGAGTCTGTCGCTGATGCTGACCTACCCGGACTTCCGGGAAAAGCTGAAGCACCTGCAAACGGTCATCGTCGACGAATGGCACGAACTGCTTGGCACCAAGCGCGGCGTGCAGACCGAGTTGGCTCTCGCCCGCCTGCGGCGCTGGTGTCCCGAAATCCAGATCTGGGGGCTTTCCGCCACCCTCGGCAACCTCGACGAAGCCCGCGACGCCCTGATCGGGCCCGAACATCCCCACGCGATCACCGTTTCCGCCAAGGCCACCAAACCGCTCGAGATCGAGACGCTGATCCCCGACGAGATCGACCGCTTCCCGTGGGCCGGCCATCTCGGCACACGCATGGTGGGCGCCGTCGCCCGGCGGGTCGAAGCCGCCGCCTCGACCCTGCTCTTCACCAACACCCGTTCGCAGACGGAGATCTGGTTCCAGGAGCTCAAGGAGGCCCTCCCGAAGCTCGCCGATTCCATCGCCATGCACCACGGCTCGCTGGCGAAAAAGGAACGGGCGAGCGTCGAGGCCGGCCTCAAGGACGGATCGCTGCGCTGCGTCGTCTGCACCTCCTCGCTCGATCTCGGGGTCGATTTCTCGCCGGTCGACCAGGTCATCCAGGTCGGCAGCCCGAAGGGCATCGCCCGCCTCGCCCAGCGCGCCGGGCGCTCCGGCCACCAACCGGGTCAGACCAGCCGCATCGTCGGGGTGCCGACCCATGCCTTCGAGTTGCTCGAATTCGCCGCCGCACGCGACGCCTGGAAGGCACGCCACATCGAGTCGCGCCGGCCGCTTCACAAGCCGCTCGACCTTCTCGTCCAGCACACCCTCACCTGCGTCCTCGGCCAGCCCGACAGGCCCGCCGACCTGCTCGGGGAATTCCGCACCACCCTCGCCTATCGCGACCTCGACGACGAGGAATGGCGCTGGGTCGTCGGCTTCATCACCGAGGGCGGCGACGCGCTCAAGGCCTACCCGCAATACCGCAAGGCAACACTGCGCAACGGCGTGCTGCACTTCGAGGACAAGCGGGCCGCGCAACTCCACCGGCTCAACATCGGCACCATCACCAGCGGCTCCGCCATCGCGCTGAAGTTCGCCTCCGGCAAGACGCTCGGCACGGTCGAGGAAAGCTTCATCACCCGTCTCAAGCCGGGCCAGGCCTTCATCTTCGGCGGCCGCCAGCTCGAACTGGTCCGCTTTCACAAGCTCACCGCCACCGTCCGCGCCTCGACCCGCAGGCACCGCGGCCAGGTTCCGGTCTGGAACGGCGGCAAGATGCCGCTTTCCACCGAACTCGCCTCGGCCATCGCCACCCGCCTCCACGGCCGGCCCGCGCCCGCCCCGGAGCACCGCGCGGTGCGGCCGATCCTCGCGATCCAGCGGAAATGGTCCGCCATACCGGGCACCCGCGAGCTGGTGATCGAGTTCACCCGCACCCGCGAGGGCGAGCACCTGTTCCTCTACCCCTTCGCCGGGCGACTCGTCCACGAGGGTCTGGCCGCGCTCGCCGCCTACCGGATCTCCAGCCGCATCGGCGAGTCGATCGACCTCACCCAGAACGACTACGGCTTCTCGCTCATCGCCCGCCGCGGTCTGAGTCTCGACGAAGCCCTGATGCGCGACGCACTTACTACGACAAACCTCGTAGAAGACCTGCTCGCCAGCATGAACACCGCCGAAATGGCGCGGCGGCAGTTCCGCGAGGTGGCGCGCGTCGCCGGCCTGCTGGTCCCCGACTTCCCCGGCAAGCGCCGCCCAACCCGCGACCTGCAGGTCTCGTCCTCTCTGCTGTTCGAGGTCTTTTCCAAGTACGACCCCGCCAACCTGCTGCTCGACCAGGCGCGCCGCGAGATCCTCCAGCGCCAGCTCGAATGGACCCGCCTCAAGGCGACCCTCGACGAACTCGCGGACCGGCCCTTCCGCATCATCGAGACCGAGCGCCTCACGCCGATGGCCTTCCCGCTGTGGGCCGACCGCCTTTCCGCCCACCTCCCCGCCGGCGACGCCGCCAGCCGGCTCGAAGCGATGCTGGAGCAACTTTCCGAGGACGCGATGGCAGTCTAAGCTCAGACCCGTGAACCTGAGACTCGCCAAACTCGAACTCGAACTGCTGCCGAATTTGGCCGTGTGGCTCCCCGACCACCGCACGCTGCTGGTCTCGGACCTGCATTTGGGAAAGTCCGCCACCTTCCGGGCACGCGGGATTCCGATTCCCGAGGGCGAAACCCGGGCGGATCTCGTCAGGCTCCAGGAACTGGTCGTCCGGATGGAGGCCGCCCGATTGCTGATCCTCGGCGACCTCGTGCATGCGGCCGAGGGACTCGGGCCAGGCACCGTGGACCAGATCCACCGCTTCCTCGACGCCTCCAGCGTCCCCGTCACCCTGATCGAAGGCAACCACGACCGCTCCGCCGGCCTCCGCAGACTCGATCTCCCGCTCGAAATCCAGCGAACGCAGGAAATCGACGGCGTCACCCTGATCCACGATCCCGCCGACCTCAGCCAGCCCACAGCGGCCATCTGCGGCCACCTGCACCCCTCCGTCCGCCTCCCCCAGAGCCCCCGCCGCCGCACCCGCCTCCCCTGTTTCCATCTGAGCAACCAAATCCTCGCCCTTCCGGGGTTCGGCTCGTTTACCGGCACCCATCCGATTCATCGAGGCCCCGACGACCGGGTTTTCGTTCCGCTGCGAGATCAGGTGCGCGAGGTCCCCGCCCCAAAAACATGAAGTTTCCAGAGCTGCAAACCCCTCATTTTACAAGGATTTGAAGGTAATTCATAAAAAATTGCCATATTGTTTGAACGTCTGGATACCTGAAGGGTCTACTCCCCTGAACGCCACGCAAGTGGCTTCAATGTAAGGGTAAAACAGCACAGTCGATTTCCCATGGGTGTGGGATCTTGACAAACTTGAGGCCGCCGGAAGTGGGACTCCGGCGGCCTCGCTGTTTTTCAGCGACGAGCATCCGGAACGCCCCCTCTCGTCGGAGTATCCCATCGTTCGGGTCCTCCGGGACGAGGGACGGAGGGGTTGGGGTCCAAGCGGGTGCGAAACGACGACCCATGTCTCTCAAGGGGACACGGAGTTCCCTTCGGCTCGCGACAGGCCGCACCTCGCTTCGTCCCCGGCTCCAAGCCCCCTCGTCCCCCGGCCTGCAAGACCGTTCGGGTCTCTTCGTTCAATGCAGGGGAAAGCGCCGCCTCAACCCGGGTAACTCCCCGAAATGTAGCCCTGCAGGTGCTCGATGGTCGATTGCTGGGATTCCATCACCCATCGCACCAGGTCCCCCATCGAGACCAGCCCGATCAGGCGCTCGTCCTCGACCACGGGCAAGTGGCGGAAGCGGCCTTCGGTCATGCGTTGCATGCAGCCCGCCACCGGCTCCCCGGTGCCCACCGTGACGGGTGAGCCGCTGAGAATGTCGCCCACCTTGGTATCGCGCGAGGTTCGACCCTGAAGAGCCACCTTGCGGCTGTAGTCCCGCTCAGAGAGCACCCCCACAACCTTTTGTTCCTCATCGACCACCACCAGCGCACCGATGTTTTTCTCGCCCATCAGGCGGATCGCCTCGTAGACGGTGGCTTCCCGGCTCGTGGTCCACACCTCGCCCCCCTTGCCTTTCAGGATGTCCCTGACTGTTCCTTGAATGTCCATGTCGTTTCGTAAACTTGCCCGATCCGGGTTTTGAGACGACTACGAATTTCAGTCGGTGAAGTCAACAGGCCTCCGAGTGCCCCCGAAAAGCGGGAGATACTTCGATACTGGCATGCGGACGTCCGGAGGAGTGGCCGGGGCTTCCAGCCCCG
>NZ_JBISBU010000030.1:0-61854 GCF_044385805.1 Haloferula sp. A504 | reverse complement strand
GGTGATGGCGGGGCGTGAACCGGGGGTATTCCCCGCTGTCGCGGGTTCGACCCCCGGCTACCCTCCTGTGACGCCTCCGGCGTCGTTTGCCGGAGACGGCATCAGGCAGTTCCCGATGCCTTGGCAGACCCGCCCAGCCCGCGGTGTGGATGGGGCCCTCGCATTTCGCATTTCGCAACAAGCCTCCTCAACTACGGGATTCGCGGTAACGCGAACAATCTCCGGACCGCCTCCCCGCTGGAAGCCTTCCCCCTCCGATCCTCGCTCCTCATCACCAAGCATCCCGCCACCCGGTATCCGTTGCCAAGTCTCGGCTTGGAACTTCTCTTGTCAAAGCCAGCAACCCAACCCGAGCAAGTGAGCCGGGAAAGCGAAACGCCCGGGCTGGCGTGGCCAGGGCGTCGGGAATCCCTGGCCTGCCAGATGGAATCGGCCGCCACGAGTTTGTGATCTGAACTTGAGAGATTCTGGAAGCTGGCGGAGTATCCCGGCACCATGAGGAATTACTGGATCATTGGATGTCTCGGAATCGGGGTCTTGTCGGCTTCCGAATGGCCGGAATGGCGCGGTCCGGGTGGCGTGGGCTTTGTCGGTGACGGGCCGGAACTGGAGAGCCTCTCGCCGGAGAAGAACCTGCGCTGGAAGGCGGAACTTCCGGGTCGGGCGAACTCGACGCCGGTGGTGGCCGACGGGAAGATTTTCCTCACCACGGCCATCGACGGCAAGGACGGGGTGGTGGCGCTCGATTTGAAGGGCAAGGGATTGTGGCGAACCACGCTCGGAGAGATGCGACCGGGCCGTGGTCAGCGGGTCGGGAGTTCGGCGAACTCGTCGCCGGTGACCGACGGTGAGCGGCTCTATGTGTATTTCAAGTCGGGGGCCTTGGGCGCGCTCGATTTCGACGGCAAGGTGCTGTGGTCGCTGAACGTGTTCGACACCTATGGCGAGGACAAGCTGTGGTGGGACGTCGGGACCTCCCCGGTGCTCACCTCCAAGGGTCTGGTGCTGGCCGTGATGCAGACCGAAGGTCCGTCGAACCTGATCTGCTTCGACACGAAGACCGGCAAGGAGCTGTGGAAGACACCGCGTGACTTCGACGTCGCAACGGAGTCGGGGGATGCCTACACGACGCCCCATGTCCGCAAGATCGACGGTATTGAAACGATCATTTCCCACGGCGCCGACCACCTGACCGGTCATGCGGCGGACGACGGACGTCTGCTCTGGACCTGCGCGGGATTCAACCCGGAGAAGAAGGGCATGTGGCGGGTGATCGGCTCACCCGTGGTCGTGGATGGCGTGGCGGTGGTGCCCTACGGCCGCGGGGAATTTCTGGCGGGTGTGAAACTCGGCGGGGAGGGGGACATCACGAAATCCGCGATGCTGTGGAAGAACGAAGGCATGGGCACCGATGCCGCCTCCCCGGTGGCCTGGAAGGACAAGGCCATCGTGCTGGTGGATCGGGGCAAGGAGCGAGGAAAGGTGTTCTGCGTGGACGCCCGGTCGGGCGACGTGGAGTGGGAGTCACTGCTGCCGAAGGGAGCCCAGACCTTCTACGCGTCCCCGCTGGTGGTCGGGGACCGGATCTACTTCCCCCGCGAGGATGGCGTGGTGTTTGCTGCCAGGTTGACCGCCGACGGTCTGACGGAGGTCACCACCAATGAAATTGGCGAGGGGATGATCGCGTCGCCGGCATTGGCGGGTGATTTGCTCCTCCTGCGGGGCGCGAAGCACCTTTTCGCCTTCGGTGAATGATCCGGATCGGGATGAATTTCCAGGTTGCAAAACGCGGGCGCGCTTCCTAGTTTCCGCGCGCCGCCGGCAAAGAGCCCCTTAGTGTAATTGGTAACACACCTGATTTTGGTTCAGTATTTCCAGGTTCGAGTCCTGGGGGGGCTGCCACTCTTATCCTCCGGGGCAGTCAGTAGCCGAGCAGGTGGGAAAGCCGATCCTTGAGGGTGGACCGCGCCCGGAAAAGCAGGCTCTTCACCGAGGAAACGGAGGTTTCGAGAATTTCGGCGATCTCTTCGTAGGGCATCGACTCGTAGGAGTAGAGGATCACGGCGGTGCGCTGGGCCTCCGGCAGGGAGGCGATGACGGCATCGATCTCGTCGTGCATCTCGGCGCGCGCCACCTCCGAGTCGGGTTCCGAGCGGGTTTCGCCGGCGGGTTCGTAGCCTTTTTCGTCGTGGCGCTCGTCCGCCGACACCTCGCGCCGTCGTGACCGACGACGCGATTCGTTGTAGACCAGGTTGCGGGTGATGGTGAAAAGGTAGGTGGTGAACTTGGCCTCGGGCTTCCAGCGACTCGCGTGCTTCCAGATCCGGAGAAACACCTGCTGGGCGAGGTCCTCCGCCTCGACGGGGTCGCGAAGCATCTTCGCGATGGTTCCTACCACCGCGTGCTGGTGGCGCTCGACCAATTCACGGAATGCCTGCTCGTCACCCGCCCCGACGCGCGTCATCAGGGCGATGTCGCGCTCGTTGTCGAGATCGAGCGATGGCTGGGTCTTCGGCTCCGGCATGTCGAACTGCCCGACCTGGAGGGCGGTCATTTCCATGGTTCACGGAAGGAACCCGGTGGCGAGATCGAAGTTGCGCCGGGTTGCGATCAATCGACGAACAGGGCGATCTGCTCGCCCGGTCCGTGGACGCCCTCGATCAGGATGCCTTCGACATCCGCGGTCTTCGACGGGCCGGTGGCCCAGATGATGTTGCGGCTGGTATTCAGGCGACCGAGTGCCTCGGGGATCGTCCGCAGGATCTCGGACTCCCGCAACACGGCCACGTGGACCCAGGGCGAGAGGGCGGCCAGGCGGTCGGAGGTCTTCGCGTCGTCGAGGATCAGCGAGCCCGACTCCGCGATGGCTCCGGTGGCCCGGGTGATGCCGAAGGCGTAGTCGTCGTAGCGCTCGCGGTCGTAGGAGGTCTCGACTTCAAGACCGGCATCGACCAGTCGCTGGCCAACGGACTCCATCAGTTCGGGATCGCAATAGCCGTGGGTTTGTCCCTGCTCGTGGAGCAACGCGACGACCTCGTCGCATGAGTTCATGACCCGCCCGTTGACGGCCTCGAAGTTGCGTTTGAAGGCTGCCTTGGGCGAGTCACTGCCGAGCCGGGAGGAGGAAACGATGGTGTCGTCCTCGAATCCCGGATGCTCGGCTTTGCAGTCGAGTTCGGAGATCGCCGAGCGGATCTTGGAGAATATGGTGTCGCGGGACATGGCAGGTTGGGAAAGCTTTGGGTTGACCGCAGAGGCGCTGAGGTCGCAGAGGCTATTTCTTGAGAGTTTGGATGATTCGCTTCTTTCCGAGAGGCCAAACTTTGAAATTCAGGAGCAGCGCGAGATCGAGGCCGGTGAGATTCAGGTACCCGAGCATCTGGGCCTCATGAGCGGATGTGAAGGCCTCAACGCACTTTGCATCGACGATGACCTTTCTCTCGACGATCAGGTCGGGTTGCTTGGATCCGATGAAGTGTCCCTTGTAGCGCACCTCGTACTCGGGCTGTTGCTCGAAATGAATCTGTTGATCTGCGAGTTCGATGCAGAGTGCCCGCTCGTAGATCTTTTCATCAAGCCCGGGCTTCAATTCCTTATGAACTGCGATCGCGGCGCCGATGATTCGACGTGTCAGATCCGTATGGGGATAGGGACTCATTCAACCTCTGCGTTCTCAGCGTAAACTCTGCGCTTCTGTGGTGAAATGCGCCGTCAGTTCTCGCGGCGTGACTTCAGCCATTTGCGGAAGTCGCCGCCGTGCCAGTCGGGGAGGGTGCGCTGGCCGAGCCAGTCCTGCAGGGGCCGGACCGGGGCGACGTGGATCGGGAGATGGTTCATCGCCTTGCTCATCGTCATCGCGGTGCGCCAGATGGCCGGCGAGGTGGCGAGCGTGGCGAAGGGGGCCATCGGAAGGTCGCCGGGCTGGGGGATGTGCTCCCTCTTGGCCTTGTCGCGCAAACGCAGCAGCAGGTCCGGGATGGGAATGTCGACCGGGCAGACCTCGTTGCAGGCGCCGCACAGCGACGAGGCCTTGGGGAGGTCCGCCAGTTCGGGGAACTTGTCGCCGAAGAGGATGGGGGAGAGAACCGCGCCGACCGGGCCGCCGTAGGGGCTGCGGTAGGCGTGGCCCGAGGCCTGGCGGTACACGGGGCAGACATTCTGGCACGCCGAGCAGCGGATGCAGCGGAGGATTTCCCGGCAGTTGGAGGCCAGCACGTCGGTCCGGCCATTGTTCATCAGAACGACGTGCATTTCCTCCGGTCCGCTCGGCTGGCCCTCGTCCTTCGGACCGCTGATGAACTCGGTGTAAACGGTCAGTTGCTGGCCGGTGGCCGAGCGCCCGAGAAGGTTCAGGAATACCGCCAGATCCCGGTCGGTCGGGACCAGCTTTTCGATTCCGACCAGCGCGATGTGGACCCGCGAGGGCGCCATGCCGAAGCGTGAGTTTCCTTCGTTGGTGACGAGCACGACGCGCCCCGACTCCGCGCTGATGAAGTTGCCGCCGGTGATGACGGCCTCGGCCTGCATGTACTTCTCACGCAGATGGACGCGGGCCCGGCGGGTGATCGTCTCCGGGTCGTCGTTGTAGTCGGTGGCGATGCCGCCACGCTGGAAGCTTCGGGCGATCTCGCGTCGGTTCTTGTGAATGATCGGCCGGACGATGTGCGAGGGAGTGTCGCCATCGAGCTGGATGATGAACTCCCCGAGGTCGCTCTCGAGGACTTCGATGCCCTGTTCGGTGAGGTAGTCGTTGAGGTGGATTTCCTCGGAGGCCATCGACTTCGACTTCGTGAGCCGGGTGAGCTCGCGTTCCTTGAGGATGGAAAGCACGGCCTCGCGGGCGTCGTCGGCGGTGTCGGCGAAGTGAACGTGGCCGCCGTTCCGTTTGAGGCTCGCCTCGGTCTGCTCGAGATACCGGTCGAGGTGATGGAGGGTGTGGTCCTTGATCCCCCCGGCAAGCTTTCGGAGCGCGTTGGGGTCGTCGTAGTCGTTGAACAGGGCGGACAGGCGCTTCTCGGTGCTGGAGGCGGAACCGCTCAGGACGGAAGCCTGCTTCTCCTCGCCGATGTCGTGCGCGTAAACGTCGATGGGCTGGCGATTGACCATGGTGGCAATGAAAGTTGGCGGGTGTTCAGGAGGGGATCAGCGTGTCGCGCAGGACCTGCACGGCGTGCCGGTGGTCGATCGGGCGGCCCTGGACCCGGGCCAGGCCGGTGAGGTGCATCAGACACGACATGTCGCCGGATACCAGGAGGTCCGGTTGGGCATCGAGGATGTGGTCGAGCTTCAGCGAGCCCATGCGGCCCGAGATGTGGGGAAAGGTCACCGAGAAGGTCCCGCCGAAGCCGCAGCATTGCTCGTCCTGGCCGAAGGGGACGACCTCGGCGTTCCCGATGCTCGAGAGCAGCGAATGGATTGCCTCCCCCGAATTCGAGCCCCGAAGGTGGCAGGAGCGGTGGAAGGCGATGCGCGTGGGCTTCTCGAAGCGACCCGGCCATTCGCGGACGCCGAGTCCATTGACGATGAAATCGATCAGCTCCCAGGTGCGGTCCGCCAGCGAGTCGATGGCGGGGTCGGGGCAGTCCTCGAACTGCAGGCGGTTGCCGTGGAAGTGCATGGCGGCGCAGGAGCCGCTGGGGACGATGACCGGCAGTTCGCCCTTGAAGACATCGGCGGTGAAACGCGCCACCTTTCTCGAGGCCTTCCAGTCGCCGGAATTGAAGGCGGGCTGGCCGCAGCAGGTCTGGTTCTCGGGAAATCCGACTTCAACGCCGAGGTGTTCGAGAACTTCGACGGTGGCTTTGGCGACATCGTCGTAGAAGGCATCGCAGAGACAGGTGGCCATCAGGAGCACCTTCTTGCCGGCGGGGCGTTCGGACAGCGTGGGCATCGATGCGTGAACCTATGAGTTCGCTGTCGGTCGGGCAACCGCTGAATAAGAAAGGTTTCCTTCAGGAAAAATTCACCGCCAGATCGGCGGTGCGTCCGGGCCCCGGCTCCGGACCTGCGAACGACGGCCTCACAGCCTCAATAACTTGCGAAAGTTTTTGAAATTCAGTGAGCGCTGCGGATTGGACAAACCATCAACAAGCCCCAAACGAAGGCTTGCCAAGTCTTTGCGAAAGAGTCGAGCATGCCCGTGGCGCACGATTCAACCGCGCCCGCTTTCGCAATGAAGTTCACGGTATCCAAAGAGGCCCTTCTCGACGGTCTGCAGAAAGTCCAGCACGTGGTCAGCACCCGCACGACCCTGCCGATCCTCTCCAATGTGCTGCTGGTGGCGGAGAACGGCCGCCTGCAGTTGACGACCACCGACCTCGATGTCGGGATCACGGGCGCGGTCGACGCGAATGTGAGCAAGGACGGGGCGACCACGCTCCCGGCCAAGCGGCTGGTGAACATCATCCGCGAGCTGCCCGCCAGCGAGGTCGAGATCTCGGTCGACGCGAAGAACGTGGCTTCGATCTCCTGCGGCCCCTCGTTTTTCAAGATCATCGGCCTCGGTCAGGACGACTTTCCGCCGCTGCCGGACTTCGACGGCGCCAAGGAGTACCGGATTCCCCAGCAGATGCTGCGGGACGGTCTCAAGAAGACGGCCTACGCGATTTCCACCGACGAGACCCGCTACGTGCTCAACGGCATCTACACCTCGTTCCGCGAGGGCAAGCTGACCCTGGTGGCGACCGACGGGCGGCGCCTGGCGATGGTCGAGAACGACCTCGAGTTTCCGGCGAGCCAGGAGGTCGATGTGATCGTGCCGACCAAGGCCGTGCAGGAGCTGCAGCGTCTGCTCGGCACCGAGGGTGAGGTGCTGGTGCAGCTCAGCGACAGCCAGATTTCGTTCACGATCGGCGACCACCTGCTCGTCAGCAAGCTGATCGAGGGCAACTACCCGAACTACCGCCAGGTCATTCCCGGCGATTCCAGCGAACGGGTCGAGCTGCCGCGCGAGGCGATGCTCGAGACGGTCCGCCGTGTTTCGCTGCTGTCTTCGGACAAATCGAACTCGGTGAAGCTGGTTTTCGGCGGCAACAAGGTGGAGGTGACCGCCAACAGTCCGGACGTCGGGGAAGCCCAGGAAACCCTCGAGGTTCCCTACGAAGGGAAGAACCTGCAGATCGCCTTCAATCCCGAGTTCCTCAAGGCCCCGCTTCAGAATCTCGATGAAGCAACCGTCTATCTCGACCTGATCGATGAGATGAGCCCCGGGGTCGTGCGGATCGACGGCAGCTTCCTCTACGTCATCATGCCGATGCGCGTGACGAGTTGACGAATGGCGGCGGGAGCCGTCCGCGGTGAATGCGGTGTTTCCTACCCGCGCTCTGCCATCACGCCAGGCACCCGGGGCAATCCTGCACCCAATGACCGGGCTTGACCTCGGTGAGCTCGGGCTGGCGATCGGTCACGCATCTCGCGGCATCGCCGAGGCGGTTGCGCGGCTGGAAGGCACAGCCGGCGGGCGGCTTGGACATGTCGGGCGGAAGGCCCGGGATCGTGTAGAGTTCCTCGTCCCGCGAATGCCGCGCCGGGATGCTCTGCAGGAGCGAGCGGGTGTAGGCATGGAGCGGTTCGCGGAAGAGCTCGGAGCGCGTGGCTGCTTCGACAATGCGCCCGGCATAAATCACGTTGACGTGGTCGCAGACCTGCGAGACGACCTCGAGGTCGTGGGTGATGAAGATGACCGCCGTGCCGAGATCCCGCTGGCGGTCGCGGATGAGGTCGAGCACCTGTTTCTGAACCGTCACGTCGAGTGCGGTGGTCGGCTCGTCGCAGATCAGCAGTTCGGGCCGGGTGATCAGAGCCATGGCGATCATCACCCGCTGGCGCATGCCGCCGGAGAACTCGTGGGGGTAGGCGTCGATCCGCTTTTCCGGCTCCGGAATCCCGACTTCGGCGAGGGCTTCGACCGCCCGGTCGAGGGCCTTCGCTCCCCGCAACCCCTCATGAATTTCGAGGGGTTCGACCAGCTGGTCACGGATCCGCATGTAGGGATTCAGCGAGGTCATCGGGTCCTGGAAGATCATCGAGATCCGCTTGCCGCGGATCCGGCGCAGCTCGCGGGCGCTGCATGACAGGAGGTCGGTGCCGTCGAAGATGGCCTTGCCGCCATGGATGCGCCCCGGGGGCTGGGGAATGAGTCCGAGCAGCGAATAGCAGGTGACGGATTTTCCCGAGCCGGATTCGCCGACGATGCCGAGCGTCTGTCCGGCCTCGACCTGGAACGACACGTCTTCCACGGCATGGACGATTCCGTTCCGGGTGTGGAAACGGGTGGTGAGATTCTGAACGTCGAGAAGCGGCATGGTCTTTGGAATGGAAACCACGGATGAACGTGGATGGACACGGATTTTTTCTGCCCTCGGGCATCACAGCATCACTCTGCGAAATTCGAGCTTGGGGTTCTTGACGTTCAAAATGATGGCAAGTTGGAGTCCGGTGACACGCAGGTAGTTGAGCATCTGGCCGACTTCAACGGATCCGATCCGTTGGATGGTCTTGGTATCGACGATGATTTTATCGAAGGCGATGAGGTCCGGTACGAACTCGTCGACCTTCACTTCACGGAAATGGATGGGGAATCGAGCTTGCTGCTTCCACGGAATGGCAGAGTCTTTGAAGGCCACGACCAGTGCGTTTTCGTAGGCTTTCTCTCGAAAGCCGTGTCCGATCTCGTTGTGGACGGCCATTGCCGCTCCAATGATGCTCCGGGTCTCGTCTGCAAAAAGCAGGTTGGATTCGTCGGCTGCCATGGTTGGAGAATCATCCGTGTCCATCCGCGTTCATCCGTGGTTGGGCTCGCGCTCGGTGCGGCGGCGGGAGCGGACGGAGAAGATAACCGGGATCCCGGGAGAAGGGTGGGACTCCCGGAAACGGTTGGCCAGATACTGTTCGTAGCTGGAGTTCATCAGGGTCTTGTCATTCACGAAAAGCACGATGGTCGGGACCGGGATGGTCGAGTAGCGCTCGTTCACCGCGCAGGTCGCGTAGTAGAGCTTGAGCCGGCGCGTGCCGCGACCGACGGTCGGTGGCGGGTTGGCCTCGAAGGCGTGCTGGAGGAAGCGGTTGAGGGTTCCGGTGGTGGGGACGTTCCGGGCTCCCTTCTGGATCCACAGCGTCTTCTTGAAAATCTGCTCCACGGCGGTGCCCTCCTTGGCGGAGACGCTGACGAAGGGCGCGTAGTGCAGGAAGAACAGCTCCCGCTTGACCTGCTCCTCGGCTTCCTTCCGGCGGTCGTTCATCCGTCCGTCCGGATGAAACAGATCGAACTTGTTGAGCACGATCAGGCAAGGCTTCTTCGCGTCGAGGATGAGCCGGGCGATTTTCCGGTCCTGGGCGCTGATCCCCGAGGCGAGGTCGATGACCAGGAGGCAGAGGTCGGCCCGGCGGATCGCCTTTTCGGAGCGCATGGCGGAAAAAACCTCGACCGATGAGTCGCGGCGCGAGCGGGGCCGGAGCCCGGCGGTGTCGATGAGCGTGAAGAGCTGCCCGTCCACTTCGTACGGAAGGTCGACGGCATCCCGGGTGGTGCCGGCGATTTCGGAAACGATGGTGCGCTCGTCCTTGAGAATGGCGTTCACGAGCGAGGACTTGCCGGCATTCGGTTTGCCGACGATCGCAAGGCGGATGCCGCTCTCAACGGCTTCCTCCACCGCTTCCTCGATTTCGCTGGCAAGCGGTTCGATCCGCCGGTCCATTTCGGCGGTGAGCTTGCCGAAGCCCTTGCCGTGCTCGGCGGAAACGCCGATCCCGTCACCCAGTCCGAGCCGGCTCATCTCGGCGAAGGCGTTCTCGTGCTTCTTGTCGTCGACCTTGTTGATCACGAGCACCACCGGAACGCCGGCCTTGCGCAGTTTCTCGGCGAGGGACTGATCGATGGGAGTGAGCCCTTCATGGGCATCCACCACGAAAAGAATGAGGTCCGCCGTCTGGATGGCAATGTCGGCCTCCAGCGTCACCTGCGCGGCGAAGCCGTCGTCCAGCGTCGCGCCGATCCCGCCGGTGTCGATGATGGTGCAGGGGTGCTGGGTGGCGTGGCACGGGGCGGAGAGGCGGTCGCGGGTGACCCCGGGCTGATCGTGGACAATCGCAATCCTCCGTCCCGCGAGGCGGTTGAAGATGGCGGACTTCCCGACGTTCGGACGTCCGACGATGGCGACGGTTGGCATGGGGGAGTAAACGCTGAAAAACCAAAATGCTGAAATGCTGAAAAACCGAAAACCCGAAATTCCAGCGGTGCTCAGGAGTCGGATCCCGGTTCGTGGTGGGCATCGCCGAGTTGGCGGAGGCCTGCCCGGAAGTAGGCGATTCCCGACCAGACGCAGAAGAAGGTGGCGAACAGGCAGGGGTAGATCGGCGAGAAGGGGACGACCCGCAGCATGACCCAGCCGAGGGCGAACATCTGGGCGAAGGTGCAGACCTTGCCACTCCACTGGGCCCGGACCTCGGCGTGGCCGTTCATGAAATGAATGAAGGCAATGCCTCCGACGATGATGATGTCGCGGACGATCACCACGGCGGTGAACCACAGTGGGATGCGCCAGCCATCCGGGCCCCAGTCGACCAGGCTCAGGGTGATCAGCGCGGTCAGCAGCAGCGACTTGTCGGCGATGGGATCGATGATCGCCCCGAAGCGGGAGCGTTGATTGAAGCGCCGCGCGATCCAGCCGTCGACGCCGTCGCTGGCCGAGGCGACGATGAACACGGCGAGGGCCGACCAGCGAAGCCACTCCTCGGGGTGTCCCGCCTCGATGCTGATTCCGTAGTAGATCGCCAGTACCGCGAACACCGGCACCAGGAAGATCCGGCCCAGCGTGATCTTGCTGGCGAGGGTCATGGCCGACCCATATCAAAAAATGACCGCCGTGGCGAGGAGTGAACGATCCCCGCGACGGCGGCCTGAGTTCTCAGCCCGGAAGCCCTCTCAGGGGCGGCCCGGAATCGAGTAGTAAACCTGCTCGAGGGCCATGATGGTGTAGGAGCTGACGAGGATCGCATTCGACTCCATCCAGCGGCCGTTGTCGTTCACCCACGAACCGTTCTCGCGTTGCAGCGTGAGCAGGCGGGAGGCGAGCTTGCTGCGCCAGTCGACGGTGGAGCCGTCTTCGAGCACGAGGCGGTCGATGCCGGCGACCGAGAGGGCCTTCGACATGGCCTGATAGTAGTAATAGAGGCCCTCGGCACCCATGCCCGGATTCTCATCGAGGGTGAAGTTCTTCCCGAGCCACTTCTTCACGGCGACGACACGCGGGTCGTCCGGCTTGAGTTCCGCATAGATGAGCGAGAGCAGTCCGGCGTAGGAAATCGAGCCGTAGGAGCGCAGCGCGACGCGGCCGTCGCCGAGGTCCCGCTCACCCGCCTTGGAGCTGCCGGGGGTGTAGATGAACCCACCGACATCCTCCGGATTGTCCGAAGCCCAGTCCTGGTCGTTGGTTCCGGGGAGGTTCTGGCAGCGCGAGAGGAAGGTGATCGCCGCGTCCCAGTCGAGCTCGGGCTGGTCGCCGAACTTCCCGTCCTCGATCACCTTTTTGGAAAGGGCCAGGGCCTCGATGGCCAGGTAGGTGTTGGATAGGTCGGTGTGGTCGTTCTTGGAGCCGTAGCCGATCCCGCCGTCGTTCTTGTTGTCGGCTTCGCCCTCGCTGCCGATGTCCCACTGCTCGCCGATCAGGAACTTGCGGGCCCGGACGATGGCGGGCTCGTAGATGTCCCGGCCGGAGGCGACCAGGGCGGTCACGGCCGTCGCGGTGTTGTAGGTGGCGAGTCCGCGGTTGTAGATGCCACCGTCCTCCTTCTGCTGGGCCACCAGCCATTCGAAGCCCTTCTTGATGTTGTCGGGGAACGGCCTGCCGATGTCGAAGCTGGGATCGCGCACCACCGAGGTGAGCGCGAGGGCGGTGAGGGCGGGAAGCTCCGGATCGCCCCAGTAGCCATCCTCATGCTGCTGGCCGACCAGGTAGGCGTTGCCGCGGGCGATCGCCTGCTTCATTTCGTTCTGCAGCGAAAGGTAGGGATTGGGCGGAAGATCCTGGGCCGGAACCAAGCCGGCGAGGCCCAGGGTCACAAGGGGAAGGAGTGTTCTGCTTTTCATGACTTGTAGGGTTCGATGATGACGGTGACGGGAGTTCCCTCGGGAGGAACACGGGTTGGATGAGGAAGCCATACTTCGTCGAGTTCGTTGTCTTTTCCGGAAAAATTGATCAATGCGGTGTTGCTGAGAAAAATTGCGGCCAGATCTCCAGTGCTTTCGGCCACGAATCGACCGTTGTAAAGGAATGAACCTCCATAAACCCACGGCGAATCGGGCATGGACTGCTCGGTTGTGGCGTGGTTGATCCATTCCCGGACCGGAATGGACTCCGTCCGGCCGTCGACTTCCCGTTCGACCAGGATCCGGATCCGGGATTCCCGCTTTTCCTCCGGAGTCGCCTCCTGGAACTCGCTCGTGTGGGTGCCGTCCGCCTCGAGCTTGTAGTAGAGCTCGCGGGACGCCTTGTAGCGGAGCAGCTTGAAGGCGAGGTTCAGGTTCGTCGCCGAAATGTCGGTGACCAGCAGCGACTCGTGGATCTTGCCGTTCTGGTGAACGATCAGGAACTCGAGCAGACCCTCGGTCTGGTTGATGGCGGCGGGAAAACGGATCCGCCGGCTCCTGGGATCGAAGGTGACCTGACCGATCTTCATCTGCCCGTCCTCGAGTTTCTCGATCGCCGGAGTGACCTCCGCCACCTCCTGGTCGGGGGCCGGAAGCCGATCGGGTTCCACCGGGGCACGCCCGGTTGACTCCTCCGCCATCAGGGTGGCGGAGGCCATGGCGATCCACAGCCATTGCAACGGAAGTTTCATCACGACCAAGGAACGCTTCATCAACGCATCCGTCCAGAGATCTCTTGGAGCCTTTTTTGGTCCCCGGACACTCGTGAAACCACTTCAAGCGGCTTGCCGCCCCTGTGATTCCGCACGCTCCTTTGCAGAATCGCATCCGCTATCATGGGCTGAGGATCAGGGCTGTTCGTCGTTTTGCAGGCCGGCTTTTTCGGTTTCCCGGGGGGGCGCGGTGGGTCAGCCGGAGGCCAGCCGTTCCAGGATGCGGCCGGCCGCGGCGAGGCCGAAGGTGGCGGTGACGTGGGTGACCGATCCATAGCCGGCATCGCAGCCGATGCTGCCCGGGAGGTCCTCGGGGCGCTCGGAGCTGATCCCGCCGTCGCAGGTCGGAAAGACCGGGGGTTCATCGGAAAAAACAGCGTCGATGCCGAAGTCGGGCACGGCACCCCTCTCCGGGGCCTTGGGAAAGCCAAATTCGGTGCGCAGGCGTTTGCGAACCGCGGCGAGCAGCGGGTCGCGGCTGGTTTGCGCGAGGTCGGCGATGCGGATGCAGGTGGCATCGCGACGTCCACCGGCCGCTCCCGACGCGACGACCAGGACATTGCGTGCATGGCAGCCGGCGAGGAGGTGGCACTTGGCGCGAAGTGCATCGATCGCATCGACGACCGCATCGGGAGGAGTGGAGAAGAAGTCGCCGGCGGTTGATGGCGAGTAGAAGGCGTGGATTTCCTCCAGCTCGACCCCCGGATTGATGGTGCGAAGGCGCTCGGCGAGGGTGGATGTCTTCTGTCTCCCGATATTGCCCTCGACGGCGTGGAGCTGCCGGTTGGTGTTGGTGACGCAAAGGTCGTCGGCGTCCATCAGCGTCAGCCGGCCGATGCCCGAGCGGACGAGGCTTTCCGCGGCCCAGGACCCGACCCCGCCGAGCCCCACCACCGCAACATGGGCGGTGCGGAAACGGTGGAGAGCCGCCTCGCCATACAGGCGGGCGATGCCGGAGAAGCGACTGAGATAGGCGTCGGACACCCGGAGAGAATGAGGTCCTCGTGGTGCCGCGCCAACTCTGGAGTGGGTGGGCAGGGAGGACGGCACAGGAACGAAGTGTGGAACCCGCTTCCTCAGATTGCCCGCCCATGCTCCGCGGGAGGAGGCTTCACTGGGTGGTCGCTGCCGCCCGAAGCCGGCGCCTGCCTACAGCAGCTTGCTCCGCAGGATCTCGGTGACCTGCTTCGGGTTGGCCTTGCCTTTCGATCGCTTCATCACCTGGCCGGTCAGGAAGTTCACCAACTTCTCGTTCCCGGCCCGGATCTCGGCGACCTGCTGGGGATTGGCCGCGATGGCCTCGTCGCAGAAGGCTTCGAGCTCGCCGGCGTCGGCGGGTTCGAAGCCCATTTCCCTGGCGATCGCCGCCGGTTCGCCATCGGGTGATTCGAGCAGTTTGAGCAGAACTTCCTTGGCCTGGTTCAAGGCCAGTTGGCCGGACTCGACCAGCTCGAGAAGGCTGCCGGTTTTCCCGGCGCTCACCGGAGATTGGTCGATCGCGGTCTCACGCTCGTTGAGCAGGCCGAGGAAAACATTGAGCAGGAAATTGGCCGCCTTCTTGCCGGGAACCTTCTCGTTTGAGGCCAGCGCCTCGAAGTAGTTGGCGAGGGGCACGTCCGCGGCGAGCACCGAGGCGTCGTATTTGGTGATCTGGTAGTCCTTTTCGTAGCGCTCGGCGCGTTCATGCGGGCGCTCGGTGAGAAGCGGGCGGACCTTTTCCAGCAGCGGTGCGGTGTGGATGGGGAGAAGGTCGGGGCAGGGAAAATAGCGGTAGTCGTGGGCATCCTCCTTGGTCCGGAGCAGCTGGGATTCGCCGCGGTCGTCATCCCAGCGCCGGGTCGATTGGACCTGTTCGACGCCCTGCTGCAAATCCTCCCACTGGCGGTCGATCTCGTAGTCGATGGCACGGCGGACGGCCGAGATCGAGTTGAGGTTCTTGAGTTCGATGCGGTTGCCGAGCGGGTCGTCTTCCTTGCGGCGGATGGAGATGTTCACGTCGCAGCGGAGCTGACCCTTCTCCATGTCGGCGTCGGAAATGCCGCCCTGCTGGAGGATCATCTGCAACGACCGAAGAAAGGCGAAGGCCTCGGCCGACGACTCGATGTCGGGCTCGGTGACGATCTCCATCAGCGGCGTGCCGGCCCGGTTGTAGTCGATGATCGATGAATTGCCGAGGTGGGTCGACTTGGCGACATCCTCCTCGAGGTGGATGCGGTTGAGGCGGACCTTGAGGTCGGGACGGGCGATCTTCTTGCGCACGTCGGTCGGGTAGTTGAACTCATACACCGGGACCTCTCCGGCAAGGCACAGCGGCAGGTCCATCTGCGTGGTCTGGTAATTCTTCGGCATGTCCGGATAGAAATAGTTCTTCCGGTCCCACTTCGAGATCTCGGGTGACCCGCAGTCGAGCAGGAGTCCCGCGAGCAGGGTTTTCTCGATCGCGTGGCGGTTGAGCACGGGGAGCGCGCCGGGGAGACCGAGGCAGACGGGGCAGGTGTGGGTGTTCGGTTCGTCGGCGAAGGAGGTCTGGCAGGCGCAGAACATCTTGGTGTTCGTCTTGACCTGGCAGTGGACTTCGAGACCGATGGTGACGAGGAAGCTCATGGGGAGAAAATGCTGAAACGCTGAAAGACTGAAACGCTGAAATTCGGGAAAGGGGACAATTGGGTGGGTGCTAGAGGTCGGCGTTGGAGAGGATCTGGCGGAGGTTGTCGTTCTCGAGCAGGCGGTCGAGGCGGGGGTCGCGCAGGATCTCCGAATAGCGGCCATCCTTCGCGAGCTGGCGGAGGTCGGGATCGGCGAGGATCAGTTCACGGATCTGGGTTTCCTCAAGGACGGGGATCGCCTTGGGTGGCGGGTAATCGGCGACGGAGATCAGCTTGGCAAGGTTCAGCCGGGCTTCGTCGGCGAGGGGGTCGAGACGCGAGAACCATTCGGCGGGGACGGCGACATCGATGCTCTTCTTCAACTCGGCGAGAAAGGCGGTGTGGTCCGGCATGTCGCCCGACTCGACGAAGGTGCGGATCTCGGCGACCGAACCCGCGTGCCGCAGGATCGTGGCGCCACCAAACCACAGGAGGGCGGTGGGGATCAGACTGAGGAGGAGGGTGAACGCCCAGCGGATCGGGGACCGGCGGTTCTTTTCGGCGACCTCCTTGTTGGGCTTTCGCAAGGGGGCGAAGAGACCCTGCGCCAGCAAGCGCAGGAGCACGGCCGACAGAACGAACGCCGCCAGCGGCAGCACCCATGAAAGCGCGGACACCTCGTGCCCGAGAACCTCGCGCGAGATCGCCGGCGCGTACTTCCATGACAGGAAGGCGGCGAGGCCGGCGAGACACAGGACCAAGGTGCCCCACAGGATCCGCAGGAGTCCGCGCAGCATGGCGAGGCTGGCGATCGCGCCGAAGATGATCAGGGCGGCGGTCCCGAGGCTGATTTGCGGAATGGAGTCCACGCGGAGAAGACAGAGGTCAGAGCCCGCATTGGCCGCGCTGGCGGAGCAGGTGGTCGCAGATCACGAGGGCGGCCATGTTGTCGACCATCGGGACGGCGCGGGGCAGCACGCAGGCATCGTGGCGGCCCTTGCCCTTGAGTTCGGTGTTTTCACCCCCGCTGGTGACGGTGTCCTGATGCGTCATGATGGTGGCGGTGGGCTTGAAGCCGACGCGGAACACGATGTCCTCGCCGTTGGAGATGCCGCCCTGGATGCCCCCGGAGCGGTTGCTGGTGGTGCGGACCCTGCCGTCGACGATTCGGAACGGATCGTTGTGCTCGCTGCCGGTCATGTAGGTTCCGGCGAAACCCGAACCGATCTCGAAACCCTTGGTCGCCGGGAGGGACATCATCGCCCGGGCCAATTCAGCCTCGAGCTTGTCGAAGACCGGTTCACCGAGGCCCGGCGGACAGTGGCGCACGACGCACTCGACCACACCGCCGATCGAATTTCCCTCCGACCGGACTTGCTTGATCCGCTCGATCATCCGTTCGGCGGCCTCGGGGTCGCCGGTGCGGACGATGTTCGACTCGATCTGGTCGAGGGTCACGGACGAGGCATCGACCCGGGCCTCGATGTCGTGGATCCGGCTGACCCAGGCGAGAATTTCCAACTCGGGCACGAGACTCGCGATCACCTTGCGGGCAACCGCCGCCGCCGCGACGCGGCCAATCGTTTCCCGTGCCGAGGCGCGCCCGCCACCGGAGATGGAGCGGACTCCGTATTTGGCGTCGTAGGTGTAGTCGGCGTGCGACGGGCGGTATTTGACGGCCATCTCATCGTAGGAGCCCGGGCGCTGGTCCTTGTTGGCCACGACCACCGCGATCGGGGTGCCCAGGGTGATGCCGTCCTGCACGCCGGAGAGGATGGTTGCCGAGTCGGCCTCGTCGCGCGGGGTGACGATCTCCGATTGGCCGGGCCGGCGCCGATCGAGCTCCCGCTGAATGTCCTCGACGCTGAGCGGCACCCGGGGCGGGCAGCCGTCGATGATCACGCCCACACCGCCTCCGTGGGATTCTCCGAAGGTATGGATGCGGAAGAGCTGACCGAAGCTGGAGGACATGGCGCGTAGTGTAGGCGGGGTGCTGAATCTGCGAAGTGCGAATTCCATCCGCGCCGCCCGAAACGACGGGAGTCCGGGCCGGCACGAAATTCCGGATGTGACGAAATCGCCCCCGCTTTGGGATGCGACGCACGGGTGCTTGGGGAGATAAACGAATCCGTTGGTTAAGCAATCTTAAGTAATCAGATGAGAATCGACATCGTCACGGACACCTTCGCTCCCGACGTCAATGGAGTCGCGATGACCCTTGGCAGGCTTTGCGAGGGGCTGCGGAGCCGGGGCCACTTGGTCCACATCATCCGCACCGGCGGGGAGGGCAGACAGGGCGAGACCCGGGCGCGGTCGATTCGCCTGCCGGGATACAAGGAGGTGCGAATCGGACTGCCGGGGCCCTTCAAGCTGCGCCGCCGGTGGCTGAAGCGGCGTCCGGATGCCATCTACGTGGCGACCGAGAGTCCGCTGGGAATGTCGGCGATCAAGGCGGCCAACCTGCTCGGCATTCCCGTTGCCGCCGGCTTTCACACCAACTTCCACCAGTACATGGAGCAGTATCGCCTCGGCGGTCTCCAACCGGCGACCATGAGCTACCTCAAGCGGGTCCATCGTCGGGCGGCGGTCACCATGGCTCCGACCGCTGATGTGGTCGAAATGCTCGACCACGAGGGTTTCAACAACGTGACGCTTCTCGGTCGGGGAGTGGACACCAAACTTTATGCTCCCTCCAAACGCTGCGCGGCCCTGCGCGCGCAATGGGGTGTGCGGGAGGGATCGCCGGTGGCCATCGTCGTCGGACGGCTGGCTCCGGAGAAGAATCTTTCGCTGGCGATGGAGTGCTTCCGTCGCATGCGGGCGAAGGTCCCCGATCTCCGCTGCGTCTGCGTCGGCGACGGCCCGAGTCGCGAGGCACTCGAGGCGCGGAACCGGCACGTCCATTTCGCGGGTGTGCGCACGGGTGAGGACCTGGCGCGGCACTACGCTTCGGCCGACATCCTGCTCTTTCCGAGTGAGACCGAGACCTTCGGAAATGTCCTGCTCGAGGGCATGGCGTCGGGTCTCGTGACCGTCAGCTACGACTATGCCGCAGCGGCAAAGTATGTCGCGCACGGCAGCAACGGGCTCAAGGCCGTGAAGGGTGATTCGACCCAGTATGCCGAGCTCGCGGTGGATGCCCTGAGGCACTGGCGGGGTGAGATGCGGGCGGGTGCGCGGGACTCGGTCCTGTCGCTCGGTTGGGACCAGGTGATCGATGTCTTCGAAGGCAAGCTCCGGGAGATTTCCGAAGCGGCGGGTCCATCCCCGGTCACACGGAAGCTGAAGCGTCGCTTCAAGCGTCGCGACTACCGCACGATCTTCCTATCGGACATCCACCTCGGCACGCCCGACTCCAAGGTCCACGAGGTCACCGATTTCCTCAAGCACACCCGCTGCGACAAGCTGGTCCTGAACGGCGACATCATCGACGGCTGGGCCCTGCGCCGCGGGTCGAAATGGCGCAAGCGCCACAGCCGCTTCATCCGTAAGGTGCTGAAGAAGATGGAAAAGGACGAGACCCAGGTGATCTACTGCCGCGGCAATCACGACGACATCCTCGACCGCTTTTTGCCGCTGGGTTTCGGGCGGATCCAGTTCGTCAAGGAGCACATCCACCAGGGACCGGACGGGAAACGCTATCTGGTGGTCCACGGGGATGGCTTCGACAGCGTCTCGACCAACCACCGCTGGCTGGCGTGGCTCGGAGCGATCGGCTACGACACGCTGCTCAAGATCAACCGGGGCTACAATCGCTACCGGGCCTGGATGGGGAAGGACTACTTCTCGCTCAGCAAGAAGGTGAAGGCGCGGGTGAAGTCGGCGGTGAGCTTCGTCGACAACTACGAGCAGCAGCTCCAGCAGTATGCGCGGCGGCGACAGTGCGATGGGATCATCTGCGGACACATCCACACGCCCGAGGACAAGGAGATCGAGGGGGTGCGCTACCTGAACTCGGGCGACTGGGTCGAAAGTCTCACCGCCATCGTCGAGCACCACGACGGGCGCCTCGAGCTCCTTCGCTACGAGGACTTCATTGAGGAGTTGGCGAGGGAGGCACGGGAGGGGAGTCGGGAGGAACGCAGGGTGGGTCCGGACCTCAAGATCGGCCTTCCCGCGTGAGTGGGGGAGGAGCCGTCAGGGTGTGAGCGGGCCGAGGCGATCTGATGCCTTGAGGGATCCTTGGTGCCTCGGCGCTCCAAGCCGAGGTGGTCCCGAAGGGACCGTTCATCCAAGCCGGGGCGCTTCAGCCCCCGGTCGAGTCGGTAGAGGCATTTTCGTCGGGAACCGACGAGACATCCGTGGCAATCCGGCTCAGCCCCAAACGTAGCGTTCATCGTATTCGACGCCGTGCTTCTCGAGGAAGTCGAGGAACTCGTCCTGAAATCCCCGCATTCTGTGGTGATCGCGTTGGCTGGCGATGTAGGCAGTCACCGCTGGAACCGACGATGCGCTGACGCTGAACGCGCCGTATCCATCCTGCCACCCGAACCGGCCCTGGCACAGGCGTTCTTCGTTGATGTACTTTGCAGAGCCTCCCTTGATCCGGCGCATCGCGTCCGCCACGGACATCGTCTTCGGGATTCGCATCAAGACATGGACGTGGTCGTCGATGCCTCCGGCGCGGATGACATGTATCTCGTTGTGGGTGGCGACGGATGCGAGGATCTTCCACACATTCTCTTCGATTGCCCGGGTGATGAGAGGTGCACGGTCCTTGGTTGACCAGATGCCATGATAGAGAAGCTGCGTGAGGGTTGAAGCCATGGAGAAGCATACAGAGTTGGGTCGTCGCATCGCGACGAAAATCCGGTGCGAGGCCGTGTTCACGGGGGCTGAAGCGCCCCGGCTGGGATGGGTGGTCCCTTCGGGACCGGGCCGCGGGTGGGGCCGGGACGGGTTGTCTGTCCGGATCTTCCCGGCATGCCGGGGGGCGACCGGAGACGCGCTGCATCACGATTCCTTCTTCCTGCCGAGGCGCTCGCTGATGCTCTGGACGACGTAGTAGAGCATCGGCACCGCGGCGAGGGAGACGGCGGTGGCGGCGAGCATGCCGCCGAAGACGGCGGTGCCGAGCACCTTGCGCGACTCCGCACCGGCACCCGAGGCGATGAGCAGGGGAATGACGCCGAGGACGAAGGAGAGGGCGGTCATCATGACCGCGCGGAAGCGCAACCGGACCGATTCGACGGCGGAGTCGAAGATGCTGAGGCCCTCGTCGCGCTTCACCTTGGCGAACTCGGTCAGCAGGATGGCGGTCTTTGTCGCCATCGCGATCAAGAGAATGATCCCGATCTGGGTATAGACGTTGTTCTCCATGCCGCGCATCTTGATCGCGACCACGGCCCCCAGCAGAGCGGTCGGGACGGAAAGGCACACCGAGATCGGCAGCGTCCAGCTCTCATACTGCGCGGCGAGGACCAGATAGACCATGAGGATGGCGAAGCCGAAGATGGCTGCGAGACCGGCCGCCGCCTGCTTTTGCTGAAACGAGAGTTCCGACCACGAGAAGGTCATCGAGGGTGGCAGGGTGGTGTTGGCGATGGTCTCCATCCGGTTCATCGCCTCACCGGAGCTGAAGCCGGGCGCGGGATCCCCGAGGATCTTCACAGCGGGCAGCATGTTGAAGCGGGTCACGCTCTGCGGACCGAGCGTGTCCCTCAGTTCGGCGACGGCACCGAGCGGGATCATGCGACCGTCTTTCCCCCGCACCTGCAGCGCATCGATGTCGTCGGGCTGGTCGCGGAAGGGCGCGTCGGCCTGGGCGGTGACCTTGAACACCCGGCCGAAGAGGGTGAAGTCGTTGACATAGGCCGAGCCGAGGTGGACCTGCATCGTGTTGAAAACCTCGGTCATGGAAGCGCCGGAGCGCTTGACCTGCTCGCGGTCGATATCGACGTAGATCTGCGGCACGCTGGCCCGGAAGGTGGTGCGCACGCCGGCCAGGCCCGGGTCGGCGTTGCCGGTGGCAATGAGTTCGCCGGCGACCGCCTGCAGCTGGTCGAGACCCGCGCCCTCCTTGTCCTGGAGCATGAAGGTGAAGCCACCCGAGACGCCGACGCCGGGGAGCGAGGGCATGGCGAAGGCGAAGGCCCCGGCCTCCTGGATCGAGAACAGCTTCTGCTGGAGCTTCTGGAGGATGGCGGATTGGTGGAGTTCGGGATCGCCGCGTTCGCTCCAGTTTTTGAAGGTCACCACGCAGAAGCCGTTGTTGGCCCCGGCGGCGCCGTCGATGACCGAGTAGCCGGCGATCGAGAGGCAGTCGACGGTCCCCTCGGTGTCGGCGACGATCTTCTCGACCTTCGCCATCACGTCCAGGGTCCGGTCGAGCGTGGCACCGTCGGGAAGCTGCACCGCCACCATGCAGTAGCCCTCGTCCTCCTGCGGGACGAAGCCGGTGGGCAGGCTGCCGAGCCCGAGGATCGAGCCACCGGTCATGGCGATGAAGGCGGCCACACCGATCGGTGCGAAGCGCAGCGCGAGGCGGACGACCTTGCGGTAGCCCGAGTTGGACGCCTCGATCGAGCGGTTGAAGGCCTTGAAGAGGCCGCGGGGCTCCTTGTTGCCCGGCTTGAGCAGAATGCCGCACAGGGCGGGGCTGAGCGTGAGCGCGTTGATCGAGCTGAAGACGGTGGCGATGGCGATGGTGGCGGCGAACTGCTTGAACATCGTGCCGGTGATCCCGGTCATGGTGGCGGTCGGCACGAAGACGGCGAGCAGCACCAGGGTGGTGGCGACGACCGGACCCGAAACCTCCTTCATCGCGGCGGCGGCGGCTTCCTTGCCGGAAAGCCCCTTTTCGAGGTGCACGAAGGTGTTCTCGACGACGATGATCGCGTCGTCGACGACGATGCCGATCACCAGCACCAAGCCGAAGAGGGTGAGGATGTTGAGCGAGAATCCCATCGCCAGCAGCACCGCGAAGGTGCCGATGAGAGCCACCGGGATGGTGATGGTGGGAATCAGGGTCGCGCGGGCGTTCTGGAGGAAGAGGAAGACGGTGAGGACGACAAGGATGAGGGTGGCGAAGAGGGTGATCACCACCTCCTTGATCGAGGCCGTGATCACATCGGTGGCGTCGTAAACGACCTTGGCCTCGACATCGCGAACCTCTGCTTCGGGGTCGCCGGGGAAGCTTTTCGCCAACTCGGCGAGCTTCTCCCGCACGCCGGCGGCGACGTCGATCAGGTTGGTACCGGGAATCTGATAGATGGCGAAGGTGGTGCCGGGCACGCCGTTGAGCTTGGAGCTGAAGGAGTAGGTGTCGGAGCCGAGTTCGACGCGGGCGACGTCGCGCAGGCGGATCGTGCCGCCCTCGTCGCCGGTGCGGACGATGATGTTCTCAAACTCCTCGACCTCGGAGAGCCGGCCCTGGGTCGAGAGGATGTACTCGAAGGCGGTGCCGGGGGTGGTCGGCGCACCGCCGATGCGGCCGGCGGCGACCTGAATGTTCTGCTCGCGGATCGCCGCGAGCACGTCGGTGGCGGCGAGGTTCCGCGCGCGCAGGAGGTCGGGGTCGAGCCACACCCGCATGCTGAACTCACCGACGCCGAACACGGTGACGTCGCCGACGCCGGGAACGCGCGACAGTTCGTCTCGCATTCGCAGGTTGGCGTAGTTGGAGAGATAGGCGGCGTCGTAAACGCCGCTGGGCGAGGTCAGCCCGATGAACATCACCGTGTCGGTCGAGCGCTTGCGCACGGTCACGCCGGTGCGCTTGACCTCCTCCGGCAGGCGTGGCTCGGCCTTGGCGACGCGGTTCTGGACGAGCACGTTGGCGGTGTCGAGATCGGTGCCGGGTTCGAAGGTGACGGTCAGGCTCATGCTGCCGTCGTTGCCGCAAACCGAGGACATGTAGATCATGCCCTCGACGCCGTTGACCTCCTTCTCGATGGTCGCGGCGACCGTGTCGGAAACCGTCCGGGCGTCGGCACCGGGGTAGAAGGCGGAGATCGAGATCGTCGGCGGCGCGAGATTCGGGTAGCGGGAAACCGGCAGGTTGAGCAGGGACACCGCGCCGATCACCGTGATGACGATCGAGATGACCGCGGCAAAGACCGGTCGCTTGATGAAGAAGAGGCTGAACATGGGGTGACAAATGGCGATTCACTCGCAATCGCAATCGGGATCGCAATCGAAGACGGTGAAAGGAAGTGCGGGCTATTGAGGCGGGTATCGGATTTCGATGGGGATTACGATGGGGATTACGATGGGGATTTTGGAGGAGCGGAAACGGAGTCGTTCAGGGCGATGAGCTTGGTCAGCATTGCCACGATTCGGTCGAGATGGGACTTTCCCGGACGCACTTCGGAGGGATTGCAGAGCCCTTTGGCAACGGCGGCATCAAGACACGCAGCGCACTCGGTGCCGGAGCCCCGGGCATCATCGAAGAACCTCGCCCGGAGTGCTGGCTTACGCTTTCCGTTTCCCTCGGCAATGTTGAGCAGGATGGAAAGGCTTGCGCGGTCAAGCTGGCTCCTTAGTTCGCCCGTCGGTGTGGGTGCCTCTGCGAGTCGAGAAAGCAGTGGGGCGAGCCACTCGATGAACTCCAGCGCTTTCCGATACACGTCGAGTCTTTCGTGACTGAACATCGGGAGGAAATGAGCAGTGATCAGCGATCGGTGGACGGCGGTTCGGCCTTCGGGATGGGTTCCGCCGGGACCGGGGTCACCGGGGCGCCTTCTCGGGCTCGTTGGAGGCCGGAGATGATGACCTTCTCGGTCCCATCGAGGCCCTTGGTCACCACGGTTTCCAGGGTCCGCGGCATGTTGGGGTCGGTCACCGGTTTCTCCACGGCATCGCCAGCGTCGACCGGGCGTCGGCGGACGATGTTGTCTTCATCGACGACCCAGACGTAGTTGCCGCCAAGATCGCGGAGAATGGCGGCGGAGGGAACGAGCAGGGCTTCCGTGGCGGTGGGATTGGTCGGATCAGGGCCGGCCGGATAGCCGATCAACCCGTAGATTCCCGAGTTGAGGGCGCCCGATTCATTGGGAAAGACCGCGCGGACCTTCACCGTGCGGGTCGCGGGATCGACCTTGTTCTCGATGTAGTCGATGCGACCGGTTTGGGCGTGGATGCTGCCGTCGGCGAGCTTCAGCCGGATTTCTTTCTGATAGACCTTTTCCGCAGCCCCGCTGTCCCGCAGTTCGAAGTAGCGGAGGGCCTCCCGCTCCGGCACCTCGAAGTAGGCGAGGATCTCGGAGTCGTCGATGATGGTGGCGAGGAGGGTCGAATCGGTGGCACCGACCAGGTTGCCCGGGTCGACCATAAGTCGGGACATGCGACCCGAGATGGGCGCTTCGATGGCGGTGTAGCCTTCGTTGATCTTGGCTTCCTCGAGGGAGGCCTCGGCCTGGGAAATGGCGGCCTCCGTCTCGGCGAGTTCAGCGGCTGCGATCTCGACGTCGATCTCCGACACGGCATTGGTCTGTGCCGCGCGCTGGACCCTCTCGTAGCGTTTCCTGGCGAGGTCGCGGGCCGCCACGGCCCGGTCGACGGCAGCCTGGGCGGCGAGCGACTGCTGCTCGTACGGCTCGGGCTCGATGACGAAGAGCGGGGCGCCCTTCTGGACACGCTTGCCGGCGAAGTCCGGCACATCGGCAGCCAGCGAAAGCGTCCCGCGGACCCGGGCCCGGATCTCGATTTCCTGGGCACCGACGAGGGTCGATGGAAACTCGCGGTAAACGACCACCTCGCGCTTCGACGGCGGGGCGACGGTGACCGGGAGCGGTTGCGGGGTCGGGGCTTCGGCTTTCTTGCCGCAGCCGGCGAGCAGGAGCAGGGGAAGGATGAGGACGAGGCGTTTCATGGTGGGAAAGGCGGTCGGAAAGTCTGAAAGTCGGAAGGTCGAAGGTCTCTTGGTTCGGGCCGGGTGGTTGCGGGAAAGGGCGCTTTGTCAGTTCGGGCTTTCAGGCCTTTGACTTTCGGACCTTCGACGCGGAGCCGGGGCTTACGGGGTTTCGGCGGACTTGGCGGATCGCATGCGGGTGCCACCGCCGAGCGCCTTGAACAGCGACACGTAGGCGGCCGCAATCTGGCCCTGCGAAACGGCGAGCGCGTCCTCGTTGGCGAAAATCGTGCGCTCGGCGTCGAGCACGTTCTGGAAGTCCGTCAGGCCCTCCTTGTAGTTCGACTTCACCAGTTCGACGGTCTTTTCCGTGGCGGTGACGGCCTTGTCGAGGGCGTCGTAGCGGTCGCGCTCGTTGCGGACCGACGAGAGGGCGTCCTCGACCTCGGCGACGCCCTTGAGGACCGTGTTTTCGTAGTTCAGGTAGGCTTGCTTGGTGAGTGACTCCTCGATGGCAATCTGGCTCTTGATGCGTCCGGCGTTGAAGATGTTCCAGCGAAAGGTCGGCCCGAAGGCGTAGTTTCGGGAGTTGGACTCGGGCAGGCTGGAAAAAGCGAGCGACTGGAGCTGGAAAGTTCCCGAGAGCGTGAAGCGCGGGAATAGATCGGCCTCGGCGACGCCGATCCGGGCCGTCTGCGCGGCGAGGTTGCGCTCGGCGGCGCGGATGTCCGGGCGCGAGCGCACGAGGTCGGACGGAATGCCGACGCTGGCGGACTTGTTGGGCGTGGGGATGCCCTTCGCGCTGCCGATGAAGGACTCGGCGGCGCTGGGATACCGCCCGATGAGCACCGCGAGCCGGTTGAGGGCGATGTCGCGTTGATTTCGAAGGGATGGAATGGCCGCCTCGGTGGTGGCCAGGTTGGTCTGGGCCTGGGAGACGTCGAGATCCGGGGCGAGGCCGGCATCGGCCCGGTCCTGCGTGAGCTGCACCGAGTCGGCCTGATTCTTGATGTTGCGGCTCGCGAGGCGGATCCGCTCGTCGAGGGTCCGGATCTGGATGTAGGCGAAGGCGACCTCGGCCAAGAGGCTGACCATGGTGTCGCGGTAGAGTTCCTCGGTTCCCTCCACCGAGGCGTCGGCCGACTCGACGGCGCGGCGGACCCCGCCGAAGAAGTCGAGCTCCCATCCGGCATCGATGCCCGTCGTCCAGAAGTCGCTGGTCTTCCCGCCGCCCGGGTTGCCGATGTTCTCGCTGATCCGGTTGCGGCTGACCCCGCCATTGAAATCGAGTTGGGGAAACAGCTGGCTGCGGGCGACTCCGCGGGCGGCCCTGGCCTGGTTGATCCGCTCGTAGGCGATGGCGAGATCCCGGTTCGATTCCCTGGCCGTCTTGATAAGGCGGTTGAGGGTCGGGTCGTTGAAGCGCGTCCACCATTTCTCCAGGCTGGACGATCCGGAGTTCAGGTCCGCGCTCAGACTCTGATTCCAGGAGTCCGGCGTGATGGCAGACGGCGAGGTGTAGTTGCGGCCGACGAGCATGCAGCTGGTCATCAGCAGGGCGAGGGCGGGGGACGCGGTGAACCGGAGCTTGAGACGGAAGGAACTCATGAGACGCGCTGGGAGCTTTTGTGAATCGACCCGAGTTGTCCACCGAGTTCCAGTCGGCCGACAAATTCTTTCGGTTCCCGGAGATTCAAGGGCTGCGGGGCGTTTCATGATGTGGGTTCGGCGCGGCCCACACGCACGCCGGGGAAGGCCAAGGTTTCTCCCGGCTTGGGCGACTTCTCGGATCGCCTCCGGCACACTGGCTCGCCTGTGTGAAGACTCTGTCACAATGGCCCCAGGACCTCCGGGACGCGCCGCGCCTGAGGCCCTCAAAACCAATGGGTTCGAGGGGAGGCGGCGGAATCCTGAGAATGTGACGGGAATGTCACATATCGGGAATTCCGGGTGACGGAACCGTCAGATAGATCCGCCTCGTCCTTTTTGGGGACCAAACCTGAAACCAACATGAAACAACTGACCCATGCCCTGCGGATCGCCCTTCCGGTCGTGATGATCGGAACCGCTCACGCTGAGACCGCGCAGTCCGAGTCCTCGATTTTGGAATCCATCAATCAGGGGGACTGGTGCGAGTGGCTTTCGAACAAGCCCGGCACACTCTACAAAAATCCGGAGAATCCGTTCATCCAGGAGTTCGGCGTCTTCGGTCGGCTTCAATGGCAGGCGGCCTACATCTGGGGTGATGATGTCAATGGCTACGAGTTCGGAGACGACTACACGGAGTTCCGGCGTGCCCGACTCGGAGCGTCGCTGAAGTTTCTGCAGTATTTCCAGTTGAAGGCGAACGTGAACGTGGTGAGCGACCAACGCCCCTCGGGCGGTTCGCTCGGGTGGGGTTACGAGGACTTCGACGAGGCCCTTCTGATCTTCAATGCCAAGAAGGCCTTCGGTATCGACGGATTGGACTCGCTCGACATCGCCTACGGCCGCTTCAAGTTCGTGCTCGGATCCGAGGCCCGGGAGTCTTCCAAGAAATTGCTGACGGTCGAGCGGTCCAGCATCGCCAACAAGGTCTTCAACAGCTACCGGGTGACCGGCCTTGGCCTCGAGGCGACACGCGGTCCGTGGGAGATGGTGGCCCGGATCTACAGCACCGATGCCAGCGTGACCGGTGGCAATGTCGAGATGCTGGGTGGATGGAACGATGGCCTGGCCTTTTATCTCGGCCTTGGATACTCGCCCACCGATGAGTGGTCCTTTTACTGGGACTTCATCTACAATGATGCGGACGTGACCAGCGGGGAGGACAGCTTGTTTGCCTACAACTGGGCCACCGTCTTCACCGCCGCCTACTCACAGGGCCGGTGGGGGGTCAATACCGACTACTACCTGGGCGACAACGGGGACTTGCGGAACGGCCAGGGGAACCGGAATCGCCAGGGGAACTTCTGGGGGGCGGTCATCATGCCCTACTACTGGGTGGTCGAGGACAAGGTCCAGTTCGTGGTCCGCTACCAATACCAGGGTTCTTCGGAGCGGCAGGGCATCCGCACCTACAGCCGCTACTTCCGCCGCAACCACGGACCGACCGTCAACGTTGCCGGCGGTCGTGGCGACACGCACCAGACGCTCTACGCCGGAGTCAACTGGTTGCTCTGCGGTCACAATCTCAAGGTCCAGGCCGGACTTGAGTATGACTGGCTGAATGCCCCGCAAGTGGGTACGACCGGCGAGGCCGATGCTCTCACGGCATGGTTCGCCTTCCGCAGCTATTTCTGATCCCGCCTGCGAGCCCCATCCCGGCGGCCGCGCCGCGCATCGCGCGGAACCGCCGGGTGACGGGTTCGACAGGGTCCGCCCGCCCTCTGAGTGACGGCTCCGTCACCAAGCGCGGGTGGGCAAGAGCAGCATCATTTCCCATCTCTCTTCCGCGCCTACCCGCGCACCTCAAACACGACATCACTAGTTACCACAAGCACATGAAATCCATTGCTACCGGCATCCTCGCCGCAAGTCTCGCCACCGCCACCGCCACCGCCGCGGAGTCGCATCTCGACCCCGATCTCGCCGTCTACGAGCCCGTGTCGGGCGTGGCCGGCAGTCTGACATCGGTCGGGTCTGACACGCTCAACAACCTGATGACCTTCTGGGCCGAGGGCTTCAAAAAGGCCTACCCGAACGTCACGATCTCGATCGAGGGCAAGGGTTCATCCACGGCGCCCCCGGCCTTGATGGAAGGCACCTCGCAGTTCGGTCCGATGAGCCGCCCGATGAAGGCGGAGGAGATCGATGCCTTCGAAAAGAAGTTCGGCTACAAGCCGACCGAGGTGAGGGTCGCCATCGACGCGCTCGCGGTGTTCGCCCACAAGGACAACCCGATCAAGGGTCTCAGCCTCAAGCAGGTCGACGGCATCTTCTCGAGCACCCGCAAGCTGGGCGGCGAGGACATCAAGGAGTGGGGCCAGCTCGGCCTCGATGCCTGGAAGGGACGCTCGATCTCCCTCTATGGCCGCAATTCCGCCTCCGGCACCTACGGATTCTTTCAGGAGCACGTGCTCGGCAAGGGCGACTACAAGGCGACCGTGAAGGAGCAGCCGGGATCCTCGGCGGTGGTCCAGGGCGTGGGTGGCGACCTCTACGCGCTCGGCTACTCGGGCATCGGCTACAAGACCTCGGGGGTGCGCACCGTGCCGCTTTCCACCGAGGGCGGTGAGTTCTACGACGCGACCTACGAACACGCGCTTTCCGGTGACTACCCGCTGGCGCGCTTCCTCCTCGTGTATGTGAACAAGAAGCCGGGCGAGCCGCTGCCAAAGGCCCCGCTCGAGTTCCTCAAGTTCGTCCTTTCCAAGGAAGGCCAGGCGATCGTGGAGAAGGACGGCTACTTCCCGATGCCGGCGGAGCTGGCCGAGGAGGTCGTCACCTCCCTCTCGAAATAATCACGGATTGACCCCGAGCCCGTCCGTGGGCAGCAAGACCGCGACCAGGTTGTCACCTGGGTGGGATTGCCCCGCGGCGGGCTCTTCCCTTGATTGCCGCGACCCGCGATGAGTCCGACCAAGTCTCCAGAGCCCGATCCCCAGCGATTCGAGGTGTCCAAGGGCACCCTGCTGCTCGATCGGGCGATGACCCACCTGATCCGGGTGGGCGGTCTGGCGGTGATTCTGGCAGTCTTCGGAATCTTCTTCTTCATTCTCAAGGAGATCATCCCGCTGTTCTCGAAGGCCGAAGTCGAGGTTGAGGCCTTGATGGAGGCCCCGGGGCCGGAGAACTCCAACAGCAACTCGCTGGCCCTGGGTGTGGATGAGTGGGGAGAGAAGCCCTTTCTCTATCAGGGCGGGTCGGCAATCACGATTGTCGATGTCGAGACCGGCGCTCGCGAGATACTGCCGGTCCCAATGCTCGAGGGCGTCGAAGTCACGGCGGTCTCGTCCGATCCGGTGAAGCGGCGCATTGCCGTCGGCACGGCGGATGGCCGGGTGGGATCGTTCGTCGTCACCTACGGCGCGGAGTTCGATGAGGAAGGGCGGCGCACGGTGGTCCCGTCGGTGGAGGAGGAGCCGTGGTTCGAGGTGGAGGAGGGTGCCGGACCGGTCAGGGAGCTTGCCTACGGTGAAGGCGGAAGCCGGCGCATCGTGGTGGTCGCCCGGGATCTGGGCACGAGTCTCATCGAACTCCGGCAGAAGCGGGGGCTCATCGGTGGTGAAAAGCTGACCCGCGCCGGAGAGACCGCGGTTGGGGATCAACTCGGCTCGGACGTGAGTTCGGTGGTGGCTTCCAACAACGGCAAGGAGGCGCTGATCGCGACGCAGTCGGGGGCGGTTTATTACTTTTTGATCGACGGCGGCGAGGCCGTCCTGAAGCAGACCTTCAAGCCCTTCGATGGCGATCCGCCGGTGCAGATGGATTACCTCTTCGGCGGCGTGTCGGTCGCCATGACCGATGCCAGTGGTGACCAGAAGATCTTCAGCCTGTTCCGCCCCGAGGGCTCGGTCGACCGCCTGTTCGGCCAGATCAAGGAGTTTGCTCCAGTGGGGGCCGGACTGCCGATCTTCGCGCCGAGCCTGCGCAACAAGAGCTTCCTCACCGGTGCCGGCGGACGGCTCTCGCTGCGCCACCTGACCTCCGGCGAGACCCGCTGGGAGGGCGAGGCATCCTTCGAGCCGGTGGCGGCCGCCATCGACGGAAAAACCGAGCACTTCTTCATCGCCGGTGCCGAAGGACAGATCCAGCGCTACACCTTCGACGACCCCCACCCGGAGTCCGGCTGGACCGCGTTCTTCGGAAAGGTCTGGTACGAGGGTGGCTCGGAACCGGTCTATCAGTGGCAGTCGACCGGAGGCTCCGACGACTTCGAGCCCAAGCTTTCCCTGGTCCCGCTGATCATCGGCTCGCTGAAGGGCACCTTCTACGCCCTGCTGTTCTCGGTTCCCGTGGCCCTGCTCGCCGCGGTGTTCTCGGCGTCGTTCCTTCCCCACGACATGAAGAAGGTGGTCAAGCCGGCGATGGAGATCATGGCTTCTCTTCCTTCGGTGGTGCTGGGATTCCTCGCCGGCATCTGGCTGGCACCCATCATCGAGGACAAGATCCCCTCCATCCTTCTGGTCTGCCTGTCCTTGCCGGTCGCGGCGCTCCTGATGGGTGTGATCTGGTGCCGCCAGCCGATGCAGGTCCGGCGCTGGCTGGAGGGGGGACGGGAGTGGATGGTCATGGTGCCGGTCGTTCTCGGGGTTTCGTGGGCGGCCTGGTCGCTGGGTCCCCTCCTCGAAAGGCTCGCCTTCGTTTACGAGGACCCCGCGACGGGGCGTGCCATCGCCGATTTCCGGCTCTGGTGGCCGCAGGCGACCGGTCTTTCCTACGACCAGAGGAACTGCGTCGTGGTCGGCTTCATGATGGGCTTCGCCGTGATTCCCGTCATTTTCACCATTTCGGAGGATGCCCTCTCGAATGTTCCCAAGACCCTGACCGCGGCGTCGTCGGCGCTCGGGGCCAGCCGTTGGCAGGTGGTCCGCTCGATCATCATTCCGGTGGCTTCGCCGGGCATCTTCTCCGCGCTCATGATCGGGTTCGGCCGCGCGGTCGGGGAGACCATGATCATGGTCATGGCGACCGGAAACACGCCGGTGACCGAGTGGAACATCATGAATGGCATGCGCACGCTGGCGGCGAACATCGCCGTCGAGCTCCCCGAAGCGGCACCCGGCTCGACCCACTACCGGACCCTGTTCCTCGGTGCCCTTGTCCTCTTCGTCCTCACCTTCACGCTCAACTCCGTCGCCGAGATCCTGCGCCAGCGGCTGAGGGAGAAGAACAAGCTCGTCTGAACCAACCATGGCGAAACCACCCAAAGCATTCGCGACGACCGGGCGCTCCCGCAAGGGGGAGCCGCTGGTGTGGCTTACCGCGCTCGGCCTCACGCTGGGTGTGCTGATGACCCTGTGGCTGCTCGGTCTCGTGGTTTACAAGGGTTGCCAGACTTTCTGGCCCGACCGGCTGCAGGTCTTCGAGGTGAAGACCGACTCGGGAACCGAGAAGGTGGCCGGCTACGAGGTGCTGGACCGCGATCGCCGGGATGGCGACGGAAACCTCCATCACGAAGTGCAGCTGTTTCGCGGGAACGTGGAGTTGTACGGCGAGAAGTTCGTGTTTCTCGACTCGTCCAGCATCGTGAGTCGCGAGCAGGCCGATGACCTGCTGCTCGTCGAGCGTCTCGCAGGCGGCAACGTGATCGGCCGGGCCAAGGCGATCGAGCTGGCCGACGGCAGCAGGATGGGCCCGGAGGATCCGTCCTTCGAGGACGAGCTTGAAGCCCTGATCGAAGTCAACGAGGACCGCCGCGACGAATTGCGGGACGTGGAGAAGTTCCAGATCGGCAAGAACTCGAAGCGGATCAAGGAACTCGAGCTTAAGAAGCGGCTGATCGCGGATGGCAAGGTTGGGGGATCCATTCCGGAGATCGATGCGGAGCTGGAGAAGCTCCAGGCGGAGTACGAGGAACTGTTCGCCGAGAAGGTGAAGATCGAGGAACTCATGAAGGCCCGGCACCTCTACATCGAGGCGGTCGATGGAAGGGAGATCGTCATCTCCGGAGAAAGCCTGCTGCACGTTCTGAGGCCGAACGAGGTGGGTTTCTTCGGGCGCCTTGGCGAGATGCTTCGGCGGATCTGGAATTTCCTCACCATGGACCCCCGCGAGGCGAACACCGAGGGAGGCGTCTATCCGGCCATTTTCGGAACGGTGATCATGACCATCGTCATGAGCCTCTTCGTTACGCCCTTCGGGGTGATCGCGGCGATCTACCTGCGCGAATACGCCAAGCAGGGTCCGTTCGTCCGCGCGGTCCGGATCTCGGTCAACAACCTGGCCGGGGTGCCGTCCATCGTCTTCGGCGTCTTCGGCCTGGCGTTCTTCATCTACTTCGTCGGCGGCGTCGTCGACGGCGTCTTCTTCCCCAACGCGGAGGAGCCGGTTTACAAGAGTGGCGGGATCCTGTGGGCATCGCTGACTCTGGCCCTGCTCACCGTGCCGGTGGTCATCGTCGCGACCGAGGAAGCCCTGGCCGCCGTGCCGCGCGGAGTCCGCGAGGCGGCCCTGGCCTGCGGGGCCTCGAAATGGCAGGCCATCCAGCGGGTGGTGCTCCCGGCCTCGCTGCCCGGGATTCTCACAGGTGTGATTCTCGCCATGGCCCGGGGGGCGGGGGAGGTGGCGCCCCTGATGCTGGTCGGCGTGGTCAAGAGCGCGCCCGACCTTCCGATCGACGTGACCGCGCCCTTCATCCATCCGGAGCGGCAGTTCATGCACCTCGGCTTCCACATCTACGACCTCGGCTTTCAGTCGCCCGATTCGGAGGCGGCGAAGCCGATGGTCTTCGCGACCACCCTGCTCCTGATCACCATCGTGGTGGTAATGAACCTGGCGGCCATCATCATCCGCAACCGCCTCCGCAAGAAGTACGCCACCAGTAGTTTCTGATGCCCCGCGAAGATTTCATCGCCGTCGACAAGTTCAGCTTCTTCTACGGGGAGAAGCAGGCGCTGCATGACATCGACATGGCGATTCCCCAGCAGGAGGTGACCGCGCTGATCGGGCCGTCCGGCTGCGGCAAGTCGACCCTGCTGCGAAACATGAACCGGATGAACGACCTGATCGAGGGGGTGCGTCACCGGGGCGACATCCGGCTGAACGGGAAGAGCCTCTACGACCCCAGGATCGAGGTGATTTCCCTGCGCAAGCGGGTCGGCATGGTGTTCCAGAAATACAATCCCTTCGCCAAGACGGTCTACGAGAACGTCATCTTCAGCCTCCGGGTCGCGGGCCGCAACAAGAAGAAGGAACTCGACGAGGTGGTCGAGCGTTCGCTGCGCTCCGCCGCCCTGTGGGACGAGGTGAAGGACCGGCTCCACGACAGCGCCTTCGGGCTGTCCGGCGGGCAGCAGCAGCGGCTCTGCATCGCGCGGGCGATCGCGAACCAGCCGGAGATCCTGTTGATGGACGAGCCGTGCGCGGCGCTGGACCCGACCGCGACGCTCAAGATCGAATCGCTGATCCGGGACCTGAAGTCCCAGTTCACGATCGTCATCGTGACCCACAACATGGAGCAGGCGTCCCGCTGCTCGGATCGCACGGCATTCCTTTACATGGGGCGCCTGGTTGAATACGGCCCCACCAAGCAACTCTTTGAGAATCCCAGCGAGGAGGATACCGAGGCCTACATTTCGGGGAGATTCAGCTGATGCATGAGATGGTGACCACTGCCGACAGAATTGACGAGAGGGTGAGCCAAGCCGCCGTCGAGGTGAGGGACGTGGACTTTTGCTACGGCTCCTCGCTGGCGCTGGAAGACATCTCTTTCGACATTCCAAGCAGCCAGATCGTCGCCTTCATCGGTCCCTCGGGCTGCGGCAAATCGACGCTGTTGCGCTGTTTCAACCGGATGAACGATCTGGTCCCGGGCGCCCGGGTGACCCGCGGAACGATTCACATCGACGGGGTCGAGATCCACAGCCCGGAGGTCGATCCGGTCGAGCTTCGCCGACGCATCGGGATGGTCTTCCAGAAGAGCAACCCCTTTCCCCGCTCGATCTACGAGAATGTCGCCTACGGACCGCGACTGACCGGCGTGAAGGACAAGGGCGAGCTGGACGGGATCGTGGAGTCCGCGCTTCGCGGCTCGGCCCTCTGGGACGAGGTCAAGGACCGGCTCGAGGAGAGCGCCTTCGGCCTTTCCGGAGGACAGCAGCAGCGCCTTTGCATCGCCCGCACCATCGCGGTGAAGCCGGAGATCGTCCTGATGGACGAACCCTGTTCGGCCCTCGACCCGGTGGCGACCGCCAAGGTCGAGGAGTTGATCCTTGAGTTGAAGAAGAACTACACGATCGTCATCGTGACGCACAACATGCAGCAGGCCAGAAGGGTGTCCGACCAGACGGCGTTCTTCTACCTCGGAAAGCTGATCGAATACGGCGAGACCTCGCGGATTTTCTCGAACCCGGAGCGAGTCGAGACCGAAGACTACATCACCGGCCGGTTCGGCTGAACCAGAAGACACACCCTAACATGGAATCGAAATCACCCCACATCATCCGCGAGTTCGACGCGGCCTTCAACTCGCTGGGGAACACCGTCAGCGTGATGGCCGGTCAGACCCGTCTCAACCTCGAGCGGGCGGTCTCCGGGCTCATGACCCGCGACCTCGACCTGTGCCGGGCGGTCATCGCCGATGATGACGACGTCGACGAGGCGGAGCGCAAGATCGACGCCGCGGGCCTCGACATCCTCGTGCGCTTTCATCCGGTGGCGACCGACCTGCGGAAGGTGATCAGCTCGATGAAGGTCGCGGCCGCACTCGAGCGAATCTCCGACCACGCGGTGAACATTTCCAAGCGGGCGAAGAAGATGCTGCAGAAGCAGGAAGTGCCCGAAACGCAGTTGATCGAACCGGTCTACACGATTGCCGACGGAATTCTCAAGGACGCCTTCCTCGCCTACACCGACCGCAACGGCTCGCTCGGCGCGTCGCTGCGCGAGCGGGACCTGGAACTGGACCGGGCCCACAAGCGGGTCATCGGCACCCTGAGCGAGCGCATCGAGCAGGGCGGGGACACGACGGAGGCCTACCTGCACCTGATCTTCGTCGTGCGCTCCCTGGAAAGGGTCGGCGACCTGGCGGTGAACATTGGCGAGGACGCCGTGTTCCTCGACCGGGCCGAGGACATCCGCTACGCCAGAAAGCGGGCTGCCGAGATCCAGGACGAGGATCCGGACCTGTAGCCGATCGCCGAAGGCGGCCGGACTTCAGACAAGAGCTGAATTTCAATCTTGGCAGCCCCGGGGTGTCTGCTAATTTCCCGGGCAATCTGGGAAAGGAGATGGAGAGCACGCTGAATCGTTCGGTTCTGGTTCTCAATCGCTTCTGGCAGCCGGTTTCCACCTGCTCCGCGAAGCGGGCGCTGAAGCTTCTCTGCCTGGGCCACGCCCAGGTGCTCCAGACCGAGGGCGAGGCCAAATTCCAGACCCACGATTTCCAGAGTTGGCTCGAGTATTCGGCCACCGGCGCAGTCGGCGAAGTGATCCGCTCGGTCCGCATCGCGCTCGGGGTTCCACGGATCGTGATCCTCTCCGTCTTCGACAAGTACCCGCGGCTGGAAGTGCGCCTGACCCGCCGCAACGTCTTTCTCCGGGATCAGTTCACCTGTCAGTATTGCGCGAAGGAATTTCCCGAGCCGGAGCTGAATCTGGATCACGTGCTGCCCCGGGCCCGCGGCGGTGAGATGACCTGGGAAAACATCGTCACCTCGTGCATCCGCTGCAACACGCGCAAGGCCAACAAGCTCCCGAAGGATGCCAACATGCATCCGCTGCGAAAGCCGGCGACTCCCCGCTGGCGGCCGGTGTTCGGACTCCGGGGCTATCACGGAACCCCGCACGAGAGCTGGAGCCATTTCCTCGAACCCGACCGCAAGGCCGTCAAACTCTCCGCCTGAGGTCCGGGCATGGCCGAAGAAAAGTGGATTTGTCCCGGGTGTGGCGCCGAACTCCGCGTGGGAGTGAAGGGTTGCCCGACTTGCAGCAAGCCGTCCCGCCGCCGCAAGCCGAAGGCGGCGAAAGTCCGGCGGTCCTGGGAGCAGGAAGCCGCCCACGACGGCCTCGACCTGCCCGACGACGACTTCGACTACGATGATTTCGTGAAAAGGGAATTCGGGAAGGCTCCTCACCGCCGGGTGCCGATCCGGTGGTACTGGTGGCTGACCGCCGTGGTCCTTCTGGTCCTGATGGCTTGGGCGGGCGGACGCCTTTTCTAAGCTCGTCAGGGACTCAGGCGAAGGCTTTGCGGAGAAGCTCGAGGCTCTTCGGGATCGCCGTGAGCGGGTCTTCCTTGCCTTCAAATTCCAGGGACACGTAGCCCGAGAAGCCGGCCCCGCGGAGGATCTTCGCGATCCGAGGATAATCGAGATCGAGGGTGTACCAGACGCCACCGCCAAAGTAGGTCTTGGCCTGCAGCAGGACGGTTTCCGGTGCCAGCATGGCGAGGCGGTCGTAGGGGTCCTCAAGGAAATTGCCGGTGTCGAGGGTGACCCGGAGCCACGGCGAATCGACCGCGTCGACCACCCGTTGGACCCCTTCCGGAGTCACACCGAGCCCCCAGTGGTTCTCGAGGCCGAGCACGACCCCGCATTTCTCGGCGACCGGCACGATCTTCTCGTAGGCGTCGATCACCCAGCCGAAGGCCTCTTCCTCGGTGTTGCCCTCCAGCGGTTCTTCGACCCCCCGCTTGGCCATCAGGTCGTTGAAGTCCTTCGAGGTGCCCCAGGTGCCGGAATTCACCCGCATGGTGGGAATGCCGAGGGCGTGGGCCTGCTCGATGCACTCGATGGTGTGGTCGATGTTGCTTTGCCGCTTGTCCTTGTCCGGCGAGAGGAAGCCCTGGTGGGTGGAGTAGCCCATCAGGTCGAGGCCGTTGACAAAGGCGTGGCGCTTGAGCTTCTGCAGGGTGGCGTTGTCGGTCTCGACAAGCTGCCGCTGGAGAATCTCGAAGCCGTCGAAGCCCATCCTTGCCGCGTGATCGAGACAGACGTGCAGGTCGCGGAAGTCGTCGCGCCGGAAGCCCCAGAAGGAATACGAGGAAACGCCGATCGGATTCGCGGAGCGCAGCGGTCGGGCGGCGGGCGGCGCGTCTTCGGCACGGGCCGAAAGTGGAAGCGCAGCGAGGGAGGCGGTGCTGAGGAAGTGGCGGCGTTTCATTCGATTTCCAGTCGGTAGCGGCGGAGGGAGGGGTCGACCTGCCGGGACCAGGCATCGATCCCGCCTTCGATGGCGCGGGTGTTCTTCAATCCGTGTCCCTGAAACCACGAACAGTGATCAAGCACGTGTCGACCGGTGTGGTCGTAAAGCAGGATGGCGCGCCCGGGATCGCCGGCGAAAAGCTTCTGCTGCAGTTCCCCGGTCATGAACTCCGAGCCGGGAATGGCCACGGCCTCGTGCTCTTCGCGGGTCCGGGTGTCGACCAGCAGCGGCGGTTCGTCTGAGCGGAGGGCTTCGTCGGCCTCGACGGCGGAGACCAGCATCGCCTGATCGTGGCGGTGGCTTTCCAGCAGGTGCGCGAGCATTTCGTCCGGATCCAGCTCCCCCGATCGGCGGGCGAGTTGGGCCAGCGTTTCTTCCGGCGGGAACCCGCAGCTCTGGCAGCCACCGAGGTGATAGCGCGCGAACAGCGCACGCCGGGCACCGGGAAGGGCCTCGAGGATCGCGCCCATCGGCGTGTCGGGGGTGAGCGTGGTCGGATCCATGGCGGGAAGTATCGACACGCTGCGGAAAATGAAAAGAACCGCGTCGATCCCCGGGAGAGGGAGAAAGGCCGGGATCGATTTTCGTCTGTCGCCGGGGCGGGGTGGGCGATACCGTCGGCCCGACGATGCTCAAGCCCAAGTCACCCGACGAACCGAAGATCTACCTGCTGCCGAACCTGATGACGGCGGGAAATCTGGCGTGTGGGTTCTTTGCGGTGCTCAGCATCTTCAACGGCATTCTCGAGGCGACCGGGCAGGATGGGGGGTACGCCTTTGCCCTCGCCAAGCCGTACTACGAACGGGCCATTCTGTTGATCTTCGGCTCCTGCATCTTCGACCTGCTCGACGGCCGCCTGGCGCGACTCGGGGGCAAGGAGTCTCCCTTTGGTCGGGAGTTCGACTCGTTGGCCGACGTCATCTCCTTCGGCATGGCGCCTTCGCTGTTGATGGCCAAGGCGGTGCTGTTCCCGCTCGACTCCGTGGTCGAGGGCCTGGGATGGGTCCTGGCCTGCATCTACGTGCTCTGCGGGGCGATCCGGCTCGCCCGCTTCAACTGCCTGGCCGCCATGCCGCAGAGGGATCCGGAAGACCACGACTTCCGCGGGATTCCCATCCCGATGGCGGCCGGCTTCATCTCCTCGCTGACCTTCCTCATCATCTACCTCGAGGACACCGACCGCGATCTGGGCGCCTGGAAATTCGTGATCGCCGGCGCGATGCTCGGGCTTTCGTTCCTGATGATCAGCGATGTCCGGTATCCGAGTTTCAAAAAGGTCGACTGGCGGACCCGGGCGACCCCCATGCTCATCGTCATCGTCGCCGTGGTGATCGTCGCCACCGTGCGCTACCGCTACATCATGCCGGTGGTGCTTTTCAGCGCCTACCTCGTCTACGGGCTGCTGGTGCGGCCCTTCCTTTCGAAGAAACTTCGAAAAGAAATTGAAGAAGTGAATCCCCCTGACGTCGAAGGAGAGGAAATCCAGTGAAAAACTTTTAAAAAGTTTTTGATCAAGGTTTCCTAATCATTTACGTTCGGCATTGTGAGGGGGACAACGGTACTTTGGCGGCTGTGGCTGATCGTGGTGGTGGGGCTCGTGTTGACGGCCCCGGCCCACGCGGCGCGGTTCTCGACGGTGATCATTGATCCCGGGCACGGAGGCAAGGACAAGGGGGCCTACTGGGGCGGGGTGCGTGAGTCGCATCTGAACCTGAAGGTCGCCACCAAGCTGGAGTCGCTGCTCAAGCGCCGGGGGATCCGCACCGTGATGACGCGCCGCAGCGATGTTTTCGTCTCGCTCCCGCGTCGGGCGCAGATCGCCAACCGTTACCGCCATGCGGTTTTCGTCAGCATTCATTTCAACGCCTCGACCAACACCGCGATCAAGGGCGCGGAGACCTACTACTGGGGCAATACCGGCCGGATGATCGCCGGGGCGATCCAGCGGCGACTGCCGGCCAGGTGCCAGGTTCGCAACCGCGGGATCCGGCGCCACGGTTTTACCGTGCTGGTCCAGACCCGCTGCCCGGCGGTGCTCGTCGAGTGCGGCTTCATCAGTAACTCACGCGAGCGCATGCGCTGCTCGACCCAGTGGTACCAAGAAACCGCCGCCCGGGCGATCTACGACGCACTGATGGCCTGTCGATGAGGTGGCCGTGCCAAAGGTAGTTCCCTTGTGGAGCCTTCTTTGTGCTCGTCGTGGGCAAGGATCATGGCTCGGCGTTCGTTGCCCGCCCGCAGCGGGCCGGGTTCGCCGTGCGGGAGATCCCGTGGCAGAGTCGGCGGGTCGGATCGGCCGACGATGCTCCTCCCCCTCGAATCCAATGGACCTTTCAATCAATCGTTTGACAGGTCGGAGGACCCGCCTAACATGGCCGCCATGAGCGGAAGAGTGGCGGGAAAGAGTGCGGGATCGGCGACCCGGCGAAAGTTGATTGAAGCGGCGGAGCAGCTTTTTTCCGAAAAAGGCTTTGAGCGGGTGTCGGTGCGGGACGTCACCGAGCGGGCCGGGGCCAACGTGGCGGCGGTGAATTACCACTTCGGCAGCCGCGAGGCGCTGGTCGAGCAGGTGATGGCGCGTTACATCAATCCCGTGAACGAGGAGCGGGTGGCGCGCCTCGACGTTCTCGAACGCAAGACCGGCTCCAAGGCCGTGCCGCTCGAGGAGTTGCTCGATGCCTTCATCCGGCCATTCGCCACCCAGGTCCGGCGCAGCGAGCTGTCGGAGCAGCTTTTCTACAAATTGATGGGGCGGATTTTCGGCGCCCATGCGTCCAAGCTGCCGGAGACCGTCGAGCGCGGATTCGAAGAGATGCTGACCCGCTTCCGCAAGGCGTTCGCCAAGGCGCTCCCCGAGCTGGACCAGGAGGAGCTGGTGTGGAGGATTCATTTCACGGTCGGGGCGATGATTCACACGATGGCCCATGGCGAGGCCTTGTATCGGGTCAGCGAAGGGGCCTCGGGCCAGCCCTCGATGGAGAGCACGCTGTCGAGATTCGTCCGCTACGCCGCTGCCGGGATGCGGCAGGGCATCGAGGCGCCGGCGCCGAAGTCGGGACCCAACGAGGAGTTCTTGTTTTGAGGCCGATCGTATGGTTGGCGACCGGGCTGTTGATGTCCGGCTGCATGCTCATGCCACCTGCGTCGCGCATCGACGAGGCCGGGCAGGCACCCGGGGCGTGGTCGGCGACCAAGCAGGGGAAGGCCGGCATCGACGATGACTGGGTGGGGCGGTTCGGTGGCCGGGAGGTAAAGAAGCTCGTCGCCGAGGCCTACGCGGCGAACGGCGACCTACGGGCGGCAGCGGCCCGGGTGGAGCGGGCGGCGGCGGTGGCCAAGGGGGCCGGTGCCGCCGCGAGGCCGCAGTTGACGGCGGGCGGGAGCGCCAATCGCGACGCCCGGAATTTCATCGGATTTCCGATCGGCAACGCGGGTGGGGGTCAGGGGGTCCAGCGCGTGATCAACAACACCTACGGCGCGCAGCTCGCACTGTCGTGGGAGATCGATCTCTGGGGGCGCGTGAGAGCGGGTGAGCAGGCGGCGTTGGCCGATCTTCAGGCACAGGGAAACCTCTACCGCGGTAGCCGTGCCTCGCTCGCCGCCCAGGTCGTGCGAAGCTGGTTGCTGGTCTGCGAGATCAACGGGCAGATCGTGCTGGCCGAGGAGGCGCTCCGGACGCGAATGGACACGGCCGAGTTGGTCCGCGGGCGTTTCGAACGCGGCGCCGGTGAGGGCCAGGCAAGTGGCTCGCAACTGCGGCTTGCCGAGACCGATGTCGAGACGGCGAAGGCCGCGCTCGAGGCGAGGAAAGGGGAGAAGGATCAGGCGGTCCGCCAGTTGGAGATCCTGCTCGGGCGGTATCCCTCGGCGGAGCTTGTCGGTCGTTCGACGCTGCCCGGTGTGAAGTCCATGCCGCCTGCGGGGCTGCCCTCGGAGCTGCTGCTCCGGCGGCCGGACATCCTCGCCGCCGAGCGACGCCTAGCCGCGGCGGGTCGCCGGCGCGACGAGGCCTTCCTGGCCTTCTTTCCGAGCTTCTCGCTGACCGCGACGGCTGGCCAGAGCACGGACCAACTGCGGAACATTTTCGACAGCGCCTACGGGGTGTGGTCCATCGCGGGTCAGGCGGCCCAGCCCATTCTGCAGGGCGGGCGGCTGAAGTCCCAGCTCGAGGCCCGCGGCGCGGAGGAGCGCGAAGCGCTGGCGGACCTCCAGCAGACCGTGCTCAGGGGTTTCGGAGAAGTGGAGACGGCGCTGGCGGCGGATCGCTACCTGGCGGCGCGGGTGACGGCGATCGACTCGGCCTTTGAAATGGCGAGGGACGGGGCGGAGTCCGCACGGCGGGATTTCACCCTGGGCACCGGCGACGTGCTCACGCTGCTGGCCTCGGAAAACCGGAGGATCGAGCTGGCGAGCCAGCGGCTGACCCTGCGCCGGTTGCGGCTGGAGAACCGGGTCAACCTTCACCTTGCCCTCGGCGGGGATTACACCATCTAACATCATGGAAGAATCAGAACACGAAGTGGTCGACGAGACGCGGCGGAGCGGCGCGATTCATGCGGTGCTGTCATTCGTGATCGCGCTCGGGCTGCTGGTGCTCGGGGTGGTGGCGGTGATCCTGTTCGTCCTCACCAAACCCGAGGCCGAGAAGAAGGCCGAGGTCGAGCTGGTTCCCACCGTGGTGGCACGGCCGGTGTCGAGCGGCAGCCACCGGGTGAGCATCCGCACCCAGGGCGTGGTCAGCAGCGTGCGGGAGGTGTCGATCGCCGCCGAGGTCGGCGGCCGGGTGGTGTCGATCGATGCCGAGCTGATCGAAGGAGGCGTGGTGAAGAAGGACCAGGTGCTGGTGCGGATCGATCCTGCCGACTACGAGGCGGCGCTGGCCCGGGCCGAGGCCGGGCTCGCCGATGCCCGGCTCGCGCTCGCGCAGGAGCAGGCGCTGGCCGAGCAGGCGGCGCTCGACTGGAAGAAGCTCGGTCGGGGCGAGCCCGGGGACCTGGTGCTGAGAAAACCGCAGATCGTCGCCGCGGAGGCCCGGATCGGCTCGGCGAAGGCGGAGGTGGAGCGGGCGCGCCGGGACCTTGAGCGGACGACGATCAAGGCTCCATTCGCCGCACGGGTCCGCAAGGCTCATGTCGAGGAAGGCGCGGTGGTCGCGCCCGGCACGCCGGTGGCGGAATTGTTCTCGGCTTCCGAACTGGAGGTGAGGCTTCCCTTTCCTCTGGAGGATTTCGGATATCTGGAGCCGGAGGGTTCCCCGGAGATTGTGCTGACGGCATCGATCGGCGGCCGCGAGCAGCGGTGGACGGCGGTGCTCGACCGGGTGGAAGGCGAGGTCGAGCGCTCGACCTTGTCCGGGTTCGGAATCGCGAAAGTGATGCCCGAAGCCTCCGGGGAGCTTCCCCCGGTGGGCCTTTTTGTGGACGCCGAAGTGCCCGGGACGATGCTGGAGGATGTCGTCGAGTTGCCGCGCTCGGCGGTGCGCGGGGCCGGCGAGGTGTGGGTGGTCGCGGATGGTCGGTTGGTCAAACGCCGGGTGACGATCCTGCGCGCCGAACGCGAACGATTGGTCGTCCGCGGGGACTTTCAAGAGGGGGACCAGCTCGTGCTCACACGGCTGGCAGCGCCGCTGGTGGGCATGAAGGTGGAGGTGGCGCCGCCGAACGGCGACGGGTCGGCCGAAGCCTCGACGGACTGATCACATGAAGGGTGCCGTCCAATGGTTCAGCCGGAACCACGTCGCAGGAAACTTCCTGATGCTGGCGGTCCTGCTCGCCGGGTTCTCGTCGTGGTACCAACTGCGCAAGGAGATCTTCCCCGAGCTGGCGATCGACGCGGTGCTGGTCACCATTCCCTATCCGAACGCGACCCCGGTGGAAGCCGAGCGCGGGGTCAACGTGCCGGTCGAGGAGGCGGTGGCGGACCTGACCGGGATCAAGAAGATCCGCTCCACCGCCGCCCAGAACATCGGCACGGTCACCATCGAGGCCGAGACCGGCTACGATGTGAGGGACCTGCTCGACAACGTGAAGAGCCGGGTGGACGCGATCGACAACTTCCCCGAGGAGGCGGAGAAGCCGGTGATCGAGGAGATCGTGGTCAAGAACCCGGTGCTGAAGATCGCGATCACCACCGAGGGGGAGGCCGACGAGATGACGATGAGCCGCCTGGCCGAGCAGATCCGCGACGACCTGCTGGTGTACGAACCACGGCCGCCGGAAGGCGTCTTCGATTTCCTGGCGAATCTGTTCGCGGGAAAACCCGGGCTTTCGCAGGTCGAGGTCTCGGGCACGCGGGATTACGAGCTGTCGATCGAGGTCTCCGACGTGAAGCTGCGCGAGCTCGGGCTGAGCCTTGCCCAGGTGGCGGATGCGGTGCGCCGCAGCTCGGTGGATCTGCCCGGCGGATCGATCCGGACGGAGGGGGGCGAACTCATCCTGCGGGCACTCGGGAAGCGCTTCACCGCGGACGAGTTCCGGACCGTGCCGGTCGCCACCCGGGCGGATGGCTCGCAGATCCTGCTCGAGGAGGTGGCGACGGTGGTGGACGGTTTCGAGGATGTGGATCTGGTCACCCGCTTCGACAGCCGTCCCGCCGTGTTGGTCAACGTCTTCCGCGTCGGCAACGAGGACACCCTGCGCCTGGTCAAGCTGGTCGATGAATACATCGAAGACTCGGCGAGCCGGCTGCCGGAGGGAGTGGTCCTGTCCATCTGGAACGACCAGAGCGAGTATCTGGAGGGACGCCTGAACCTGCTGGCCAAGAACGCCGGCTTCGGGCTTCTCCTGGTGCTGCTGGTGCTGGCGTTGTTCCTCCGCCCGTCGCTGGCCTTGCTCGTGGCGCTCGGCATTCCGGTGTCGTTCGCCGGCGGGCTTTGGCTGATGCCGATGCTCGGGATTTCGATCAACATGATCTCCCTGTTCTCCTTCATTCTGGTGCTCGGGATCGTGGTCGATGACGCCATCGTCACCGGCGAGAACGTGTATTCCCGCATCCAGCGGGGCGAGCACCCGCAGATCGCGAGTTGGAAGGGCACGCACGAGGTCGGCACGGTGGTGGTGTTCGGGGTTCTGACCACCATGGTGGCCTTCACGCCGATGCTCGGCCTGAGCGGTGTCAGCGGAAAAATCTGGCCGAACATCCCGCTGGTCGTCATTCCCACCCTCGCCTTCTCGCTGCTGCAGTCGAAGTTCGTGCTGCCGGCCCACCTCGCCCTGCTCGCGCCGCATCGTGCCGAGGAACCGCGCAATCCGATCTTCAGGCTGCAGCGTTCGGTGGCCAACGGACTCGAGCGCTTCGTTCACAAGATCTACCAGCCGTTCCTGGGACGCTGCCTGCGGTGGCGCTACGTGACCGTCGCCGCGTTCGTCGCCCTGTTCTTCGCGACCGTCGGCTATGTCGCGGGCGGCCGGATGAAGTTCAAGTTCTTCCCGGATGTCGAGGGCGACGTGGTTTCGGCCAAGTTCGAGCTCGGGCTGGGGGCGCCGTTTTCCGACACCGAGCGGGTGGCCCGCCGGATCGAGGCGGCGGCCGAGGCGGCGGCAGCCCACTTCCGGGAAAAGGAGGGCAGGGAGATCCTGCGACACTATCTGACCAGTGCCGGCAGCCAGCCCTTCATCACCAGCTTTGCCCCGTCCGGCCCGCCCACCGCCACGCACCTGGGTGAAGTGACCCTCGAGCTGACGCCTTCGGCCGAGCGGACGGTGGGTTCCGACGAGTTCATCGATCTCTGGCGCGAAAAGATGGGCGAGATTCCGGGGCTGGCGGTGCTGTCCGTGACGACCGAAACGGCGGGCGGCGGCAACGCGATCGACCTCAACCTGACAGGGCAGGACCTGGAGCAGTTGCGGAAGGCGACCGAATGGGTGAAGCAACGCCTCGGGGAGTTCGAGGGAGTGGTGGAAATCTCGGACTCCGACCGGGTCGGCAAGGACGAACTGCGGCTGCTTCGGCTGACGCCGGCCGGGCGGGCGGCGGGTCTGACCCTCCAGGAGGTCGCGGCACAGGTTCGCGCGGCCTTCTACGGCGACGAGGCCCAGCGCCTGCAGCGCGGGCGCGACGAGGTGAAGGTGATGATCCGCTTTCCGGAGCCCGACCGCCGGACGCTCAACTCGCTCGAGCAGATGAAGATCCGGACCCGGCTCGGCGACGAGCTGCCCTTCGCCCAGGTGGTCGAGTATGACTTCGGTCGCGGCCCGGCGGTGATCAATCGCACCGACCGGCGGAGGTCGATCCAGATCACGGCGGATACCGTTGGCGAAACGAATGGCACGCAGGTTTCCAGCGCGCTGGAGGCCGACACGCTCTCGCAGTTGTCGTCCCGATATCCGGGCGTCAGTTATGCCTTCGAGGGTGAGCAGAAGGACCAGGCCGACAGCGTGCGCGAGATCGGCATCGGCTTTCTCGGTGCGCTGGTGATCATGTATGTCCTGATCGCGATTCCGCTGAAGTCCTACTGGCAGCCGCTCATCATCATGTCGGTGATTCCCTTCGGCATCATCGGCGCGATCGGCGGGCACGTGCTGCTCGGGATGAACCTCTCGATCATGTCGATGTGCGGGCTGGTGGCGCTGGCGGGGGTGGTGGTGAACGACTCGCTGGTGCTGGTGGACTACGTCAACCGCCACCGCGACGAGGCACCGATCCGCCAGGCGGCGGTGATTGCCGGAGGGCGGCGGTTCCGGGCGATCATTCTGACCTCGCTCACCACCTTTGCCGGACTGATGCCGATGCTCTTGGAAACCGACATGCAGGCGCGGTTCCTGATCCCGATGGCGGTCTCGCTCGGTTTCGGAATCCTCTTTGCGACCTTCATCACCCTGCTGATGGTCCCGTGCATTTACCTGATACTCGAGGACGTGCGCGAGCTGTTCGCGAAGAAGCGGGCGCGCGGGTGATGGCGATTCGATAGATCGCCGGCCGGTCCGGTGTATCCGGCTGCATGACGAAGCTACTCGATCGCCGCAAGTTCATCACCCGTTCCGCCGCCGGAGCCGCTGCAAGCCTCGGTGGATTTCCGCTGTTCTCGATCGGCAAGCCGGGAGCTTCGGCCAACGGCAAGATCAACGTGGCGGTGGTCGGGGCCGGCGGCATGGGCGGCTACGCCTTCCGCACCGCCGCGTCGCGGGAGAATCTCGTCGCGATCTGCGACGTCGATTTCGCCCGGGCATCGCGGGCTCTGAACAAGCACCCGGACATCCCGCACTTCAAGGACTTCCGGGTGATGCTCGACAAGATGGGCGATCAGATCGATGCGGTCGCCATCTCGACACCCGACCACACGCACTTTCCGATCGCGATGGCGGCGATGGAGCGGGGCAAGCATGTCTTCGTGCAGAAACCGCTGGCCCACAACATCTGGCAGTGCCGGACGCTTCAGAAGGCCGCGGAGAAGTACAAGGTGGTGACGCAGATGGGCAACCAGGGCCACCAGATGGATGGCATGCGCCGGATCAAGGAATGGTACGATGCCGGAATCGTTGGCGAGGTGCCGGAGGTGGTGACCTGGACGAATCGACCGATTGGTCCGTGGTTCGTGCCGCCGAAGTCCTTCCCGCCGAAGGCCGCGCCGGTTCCCGAAAAGCTCGACTGGGACCTTTGGCAGGGTCCGGCGGAGGCGCGCGAGTTCAGCCCCGAGTATGTCCCGACCCTCTGGCGCGGGTGGTGGGACTACGGTTGCGGATCTCTTGGAGACATCGGTTGCCACACCTTCGATGCCCCTTTCTGGGTCCTGGGCCTGGGGATGCCCGAGAAGGTCGAAGTCGAGCGCGAGGATCCGCCGGACCCCGGGTACATCCCGATGAGTTCGAAAGTGACGTACTATTTCCCGGCACGCGGTGAGAAGCCCCCGGTGAAGCTGACCTGGTACGAGCGCGGTTTCGAGGTGCCCAAACCGGACGGATGGGAGAAGGACAAGCCACTCCCGGAAGAGGGCGGCATGTACATGAAGGGGAGCAAGGAGATCCTCTTCCACCCCGGAATGCGGCCGAACAGTCCGAGCATCGTTCCTTCGTCGCGCTTCAAGGACCTGCGGGCCGAGCTTTCGAAGATCGAGCGCCTGCCGAGCGCACCCGGTGGCCCCATCGAGGAGTGGTTGGAAGCGATCAAGGGCAATGGTCGTCCGGGCTCGCCCTTCGACTACGCCGCGCCGCTGACCGAAATGGTGCTGCTCGGGGCGATCGCCCAGCGCAGCGGCAAGACCATCGAGTGGGATGCCGCGAACATGAAGGTCAAGGGCCAGCCGGAGCTGGATGCCTGGATCAAGGAGCCGGTGCGGAAGGGTTGGGAGTATGATGTGTGAGTCGGGTATCCCGCGCTGACCCGGGAGGCACGCACTGCCCGGGGCCGGGAAGGTCCGCGAAGCACCCTTCGGGCTAGCGGCGAAAGTCGGCGGGTTTCATGCCGGTGTGCCGGATGAAGGCCCGGTGGAAACTCGAGGCCGACCGGTAGCCGCAGCGGTCCGAAATCTCCGCGAGCGACAGGCTCGTCGAGGTGAGCAGACCGATTGCCCGGCGGATCCGGTAGTTGCGAAGGTAGGTCCCCAATTGCACGCCGAACTGCGCCTTGAACTTCTCGCGCAGGTGGCGGTCCGAGATCCGGAGTCGCTCGGCCAGCGGTGCGATCCGCAACTCCTCGGGGGGAAGCGCCTCCAACTCCTTCTGCAGCCTTGGCCAGAGGCCCGCGAAGGGCCTCGGCGGAAGGTCGGAACGGCCGTGTTCTTCCACCCGTTCGCACAGCCGGCAGAGCATCTTCGAGAGGGTGAGCGAGAGGAAGTCTCCGCGCCCCTGGTCGGCGGCATCGGTGAAACGCGAAACCATGCGGCCGAGGTCCCGACGATCGGCAGCGTCGAGATTCAGGGTGTGCTGGCGCAGCGGCGCGAGCCGTTCGGGTTCGTCGGTTTCGAAGGTGAGCATAAGCCACAGAATGCTCGGGTCGGCGAGATCGAGGAAGTGGTGGTAGGATTGGGGAAAGACAAGATGGGCCTGACCCGGCTTCAACGCGAAGGGAATGCCGTCGACCGACACCGCCCCGGCGGTTTCGAGGCAGTTCACCAGGCAGAAGCGCCGGTGCAGGTGGGATTCCGCGCTGCGACGCCGGAGCTCGTGGGCATCGACCCGCGAAAAGAGCAGCACGTCGTCGGGGGAACAGGCGTGATGCCGCCGACATCCCTCGAAGTAGGCGGCGGGTGACGGCGGAGTGGGCAACTTGCGAGCGTTCTTGTGCAGCTGCTGAGCGTCCGGATTCATGGACAACCCTCGCTTCCGGAAATGACAGAAGTAAAGCCGAATAAAGACTGCGCGAAACGGCGGCCTGCCGGGCATTCACGGTGAGGGACCGATGCGCTGCGGTCGACAGGCCTGTCGTTTGCCGGGCCGCGGATTGACTTGGTTGCGGCTTTTATTACGGATTAGTTAAATAAAAAGAACGAGTCCTTTCAGCCAATTTCGGTGACCGTCATTCCGGTCTCGCCCACGGAGTCCCCGAGTGTTTTCCCGATCAGGTTCCGATAAAGCGGGCTCTCCGGGCCGAGCAAGGTGACGGTGCGTCCCTCGTGCTCGACTTCGTGGCCGCCACCGGCCGGCAGGAGGAGGAACCACTCCGTTTCGCCGTCCCGCTCGGTCTCGACCAGTGCTCCGCAGACGATGGGCTCGGTCAGGTCGAGGTCATGAGCCTCGAACGAGCCCAACTGTCGGATCGCCTCGGCAAGACCTTCCACCTGCCTGGCCTGACCCTCGGCGAGGTAGGAAGCTTCGAGGCTCCGCGTGTCGTATTTGCCCTCGGCCCGGCTGTCCGGATCGGTGGCCGCCGCATGGGCCTCCTGGGCGGCCTCACTCAAGCGCTCGAGATGCTTGCGCAGCTCCTGGCGGACGAGATCCAGCAGTTTCGATTTGGCTCCCATGGGCGAGGCGGAGTCTTGCGTGGAAAAGCGAGCGCGGCAAGATCGGGGGGTGCTCAAGATCTACACCTACAAAAAGTGCAGCACTTGCCGCAAGGCGACCAAGTGGCTGGAGGAACGCGGCATCGAATTCGAGGAGCGGCCCATTCGGGAAACACCGCCGACATCGACCGAACTCCGAACGATGCTGAAGGCGCGGGGCGGGGACCTGCGACGGCTCTTCAACACCTCGAGCCAGGACTATCGCGATGCTGGCCTGAAGGACCGGCTCGAGGGCATGAGCGAGAAGGAGGCCTTCGCGATCCTCCACGAAACCGGCAACCTGGTGAAGCGGCCTTTCCTCATCGGGAAGGACGTGGCGGTGAACGGCTTTCGAGAAGCGGAATGGAAGGAAGTCCTCGGCTGAATGGAAGCGACCGGGTGGATCAGACGGTTAGTCCGGTCGTGTCGAACTCGTAGGCCTGGGTCGACTTCACGACCTCGTCCCAAGTCACCGTCTCGCCACCGCGGTAGCAGGCCTCGCGGGCGAGCAGGGCGAGGTAGTGGCTCTGCACGCTGGGCGCGACGGTCTCCTGGGCGTAGTTGCCCTTGGTGATGTCGTCATGGAAGGTCTTCCAGTTGTTGGCGACGCCGCGTTCGTAGAGGCCCCGGATCTTTTCCTTCATGAAGCTGTCGCCGTTGAAGGACTTCTCACCGCGGATGAAGACTTCGCCCGAGTAGTCGGCGCTCAGGCTGCCGCGGCTGCCGTGGAGCTTGACCCAGATGCCGTGGTGCTGCGGCAGGCCGTGGCCCTCGAAGCGCTTGGCCCGGAGTTCCACCGTGAACCCTTCGCCGTAGTCGTAGGTGGCGACCCAGCGGTCCTGGACGTCCCCGGGGCGTGGTTCGGGGAGCTTGTCGAGAAGCACCCGGCCGGTGTGGCCGGTGGCCGAGACCGGCGGGCGCCCGACCATCAGGCTCGCCATGTCGATCGCGTGAATGCTGAACTCGATGAGGGATTCGCCGCACAGTTCCTTCCACTGGAGCCAGTTCTTGAGCTTGGCCTCCTTGGGCCCCGTGGGCGTCCGGATCTCGAAGGCCGGACAGGTGCCCTCGATCTCGCCATAGCCCAAGGTGCCGAGATCTCCGGCGGCCACGCGCCGGGCGGCCTCGTGGTAGTGATCGAGAGCGCGGGTCTGGAAGTCGATCAGGAAGCAGCGCTTGTTTTCGGCCGCCTTCCGGGCCGCCGCCTCGATGCGTGCCACGCCGGGGGCATCGACCGCGATCGGCTTCGCCAGCCAGACGTGATGGCCGGCATCGACCGCGGCCTCGACCTGCTCGGGATGGAAGTAGGGGGGCGAAAGCACGGCGACGATGTCGATCCCTCCGGCATCGAGCATTCGCTTGAAGCAGTCGAGACCCGTGAAGCGACGCTCGGCCGGGACCCCGAACTGCTCGCCCTTATCATCCACGGCCGCCTGGAAATAATCCGCCAGGGCGGCAATTTCGAAGCGGCCGTCCTTGACCGCCATCTTCGCCACGGTGTTGCAGCGTCCGCCGCAGCCAATGATGCCGACGCGCAGCTTGGCGCCGCCGGATGACTGCGCCTGTGCCGTGCCGCCAAGGGAGACGGCGGCGGTGGCGAGGCCGGCGGTGGCGAGAAAATCGCGGCGCGGGGTGCGGGCGGGCAATTCAGACATGACGTGTGGGATGGGTTCGGAGTTTTCGATGACCAGTGGCGGATCCGGGATGATGAAGTTCTACGGGCATGCGCCGCCGGGCATGTCATCGAATCCCACCTCCCGTGAGGCATCCGGGCTACTGCTCCTCGGCCTGCCTGCGGAGTTGTTCGAGCCGGGAGAGTGGTTTGGCGGTGGGCTTGGCGGGCCCGGGTTTCGGATCAGGCGTCGCGGGTTTCGCGGCGACCTGGGGACGGGGCTTGTCGATGCGGAGCACGCCGCCCTGGGCGCATTGGTGAAGGACCTCGCCATCGCCATGCGGAATGTGGATCCGGAGAAACAGGCCGGAGTGCTTTCCCACCACCGCATCCTTCGAAACGGTGACCGGGAAGGTGAGGCTCGAGGTCTCGTGAGTGAAGGTCAGCGGGGCGCTGGTGGCACCGTGTGGCAGGCCGATGAGTTCGGCCCGCGCCTCGCCGACGAATTCCCGAGCGTGTTCCAACTGGCAAAGCACCGAGGTGTTTCTGCCCTGCTCGGTGGCTCCCAGTGCGATCGAGGCGCTCAGCCACGGTTCGACGACCCGCAGGGTGACGAATTCCGACGAGACGATGACCGGCCCCTCTGGCGTCGGGGCTTCACCGAGCACCGCAAGCTTCCACTCGCCGACCGGGGCGTCTTCGGTTGCGTTGATCTCATACAGCGCCCCGTTTTCCTTGGCGGCAAGCGGCACCACTTCGGGAGCGCCGATCCCGGGCGGGCGCCAGAGCAGGCGCAGGGTGACCTTGCCGTCGCAACCATGGCGATCGATGCCGACCCCGAGCTTCACCGTTCCGCGGGGAACGACGGGGGCACCGGGCGGATCCAGGCGGACGTGAAACGGGGCTTCCTTGATCACCGCGACGGCGATGTCCCCGGAGTGCCAGCTGTGATAGGGGCCCTGGTTGTTGATCTCGATGTGATGAATGGTCTCTTCGAGGGCTCCGTCCACCTCCGGGGTGCCCTCACCGGTCGAGCGGATGCGGAAGCGGTGAAAGCCGCCTTCGATCGGGGCGTCCGCCGCGGCGCGGAACAGCAGCGGGAAGCTGTTCAGTGAGCGCGGGATTTCGGGCACTTCGATGCTGACGCCCACAGGGAGCGAAACCGCCTCGAACTCCGCCGCGCAACCGAGGTTGGTGCGGGTGATGTTGACCGGTGTGGCGCAGAGGTTGCCTCGGGGAATGACGACCATCTTTCGGGCCTGCGAGTCGTTGCGCCGGGCCACGGGAAGGCCTGCGGAAATCGCCGGAGCCCGATGGCGCACTTCGAGCCGATAGACGTAGTCGGGACCGGAACGGGCGAGCTTGTCGCGCAGATACAGTTCGTAAATGCCGTCCGCCGGGCACTTCCAGCGGATCACGGAGTCGGGCCCGTCCTGGTCGTCGTTGCTTTCGATCCCCTTGCCGTCGGGTCCGCGGAGGCCGATGACGGCATCCAGCGGTGAGCGCAGATGGCGGGCCAGCACCCGGATCTCGTAGTTGCGATTCTTCTTCGCTTCGAAGCGGAACCAATCGGTGTCCTTCGGAGTGCCGATCGCGCCGTGGACGGCACAGGGCGGAACCAGAGGCACGGGTGCCTGCTTAGGGCCGTTGTTGGGTTCGGTCTCGGCGAGATGGGGGAGGGATGAAACCTCGATCCAATTCGGCGACGGGGAGGGGATCCCATCGCGTTCCGCGAAGACGGGAAAAAGCCCCGAGGCATCGGCAGGGATCGTGATTGTCCGGGTGATCTCGCCCAAAGGGTCGCCGAGGAAGCGGAAGTCGATGGTTTCCCCGGGCCGCGCAGCCGGAGGAACGACGGTCGAGGGGCGGGGGAAGCTGCCGACATGGAGCCGGTACTGGGAGGCATCACTCCCTTGGTACGCCGCTTCCCGTACCGAAATGCGGTAGAGCCCGTCCTTCGGTGCGAGCATCGAGACGAAGGCGTCGGTACGGAGCAGCGTGGCATCGTCGCAGGACGCGATTTCGAAGCCGTCCGGATCGAGGATCGCCACCCGGGCATCGAAGAACACGCGCCCGAGCCGCATCGCCTCGACCTCGACGGAAAGAGGCTCTTCCTTCTTCAAGGCCACCGCGAAGATGTCCTCGTCCTCCGTCTTGATCACGCCGTGCACCGTCACGTTGCGGTTGATCTCCTGGGGGTCGTCGAAATCGTTGTTCGGCTCCACTTCCGGCAGCGTGGGGAAGGGGCCGATCCAGAAACTGCGCAGGTAGCTCACCCCGCCATCGGTGCGGAGTCGCAGCGGATGCTCGCCGAGCGGGGCATTGGGGGAGATGCGGATGCGGGCGAGCACGGTCCTGCCATCGCGAACCTGCTTCTTCCCTCCCTCTTTGTCCTCGGTGATGACCCGTTCTTCGAGCGAGAGAACCTCGATTCCCGGCCTCTGCAGGAGAAGTTCCCGAGGCTCGCGGAGACGTTCGCCATGGAGGCGGATCACGAGTTCGCCGCCGCGCTGGGCACCGCGGGGCTGGACGTGGCGGAGATCCGGCGTGAAGGCGGCGGAAGCCGCGGCGGCGAGGACGAGCCAGAGCGGCAAGGCTTTCATCGGAAGAGGCGATCCAGCGGCTCGAAGACCGGGTTCATCCAGTGCGACTCGGTGACCTTGATCTCGACCGGCCCGCTGATCCGGATCCCCTCGGCGAACTTCGAGATCGATTTGTATTCAGGAAGCATGGTGTCCGGGTTCAGCGCCGTGCCCGGCTCCATGAGCAGGAAGTAGGCACCGAAATAGACGACAACGAGCAGGACCAGGGCGAAGGCGATCTTTTTCATGGCGGAAGGTCAGGCGAGAATCGAGTCGAGCACCTTGCCGCCATCGACGATCTCGATCGGGCGGTTGCCGGGGGCCATCAGCTCCTTGTCGGCGGTGATCCCGATCTGGTGGTAGATCGTGGTCGCGAGGTCCTGGACCGTCACCCCGTCGGTGTCGACTTCGCCGCCGAGCGCGTCGGACGAGCCGTGAACGTGGCCGCGTTTCACCCCGCCCCCGGCGAGCATCACCGAGAACACGCGCGGCCAGTGATCGCGGCCCCCGGTCGGGTTGATCTTCGGGGTCCGCCCGAACTCGGACGTCAGGCACACCAGCGTTTCGTCGAGCATTCCGCGTTCTTCGAGGTCGGTGATCAGGGCGGCGACGGCCTTGTCCACGGGGGGAAGATTGCCGTCGATGCCGCCGCGGATGTTGTCGTGGTGGTCCCAGCGGCCGGCGGTCAGCGAGACGAAGCGCACCCCGCCCTCGATCAGGCGTCGGGCAAGCAGCATCCGCTGGCCCGCCTCGCCGCGCCCGTAGCGATCCTTGGTCTTGTCATCCTCGGCTGCGAGGTTGAAGGCCTCGCGGGCGGTCTGTGACGAGATCAGCTTGTAGGCGTGCTGGTAGAAGGCGTCCATCGAGTCCAGGGCGTCGGACTTCTCCAACTCCCGGAAATGCGAGTCGACGGTTTCCAGCATCGATCGCCTCCGATGGAAACGCTCCTCCGACACGTCGCCGGGCAGGTTCAGGTCGCGGACCTGGAAGTTTTCGTTCGAGGGATCCGATCCCAGTCCGAACGGTCCGTAGGCGGAGGAAAGGTAGCCGGAGTTGGCGAACTCGTTGGGCACGTTGGGGACGCATACGTACGGGGGCAGGTCGTTGCGCGGCCCGAGTTCGTGGGAGATGACCGAGCCGATCGACGGGTATTCGAGGGCCGGAGAAGGCCGGTAGCCGGTGAACATGTTGTGGGTGCCGCGCTCGTGGGCGGCCTCGCCATGGGACATGGAGCGGATCACCGTGAACCGGTCCGCCAGCTTCGCGAGTTGCGGAATCCTGGCACCGAACTGAACCCCCGGCAGTGCGGTGTCGATCGCCCCGAAGGGGCCGCGGTACTCGCTGGGCGCGTGGGGTTTCGGGTCGAAGGATTCCTGGTGCGACATGCCGCCCGGCAGGAAGATGTGGATGATCCCCTTGGCCGGCCCCTCCTTCGTCTCGTAGAACTTCTGGGCACCCATCGCCTGCTGGCGGAGGAAGCCGGGCAGCGACAGACCGAGTCCGCCCATCAGGCCGACGTAGAGGAACTCGCGACGGGAGCTGTAGTTTTCGAGGGGGTTGCCGGGGCAATCGGGTTTCATGGGCAAATGAAGAGGTCCAATCGAATAGTTACGCCGGGGATCGGGCCAAGTTTCAAGTGGTCTTTGAGATTCCGGAATTTTAAGAATGGTTCGGAGCTCCGGACCAAGGAGCCTGGCCCCATCGGACTCAAGCTGTTCACGGGGGAATGGTTCGGGCTTTCCGCTTCCTTCTTATCGTGAAGTCCGAGTCTGCGGCGGAGAGCTACGAGGCACCCGGCAACTCGCGGGCGGATCGGCCGAGAGCATCGGCGGTCCGCAGGGCGGCGCGTTCCAGAAGGGAGTCGAGTCCGTCGAGGAGCGTCATCGCCCCGGCATGCCATTCCTTGTTGCGCCACCGGTCTTCGGCCATTTCGAGGAGGTCATCGAGTTCATCGTCGGCGATGAATGGCTCGAGGCCGTAGCCGAGCGTGAGGGCGGCATTCGCGGCGACCGGATCGACCAGCAGCAGGATGCGCCGGTTGCCACCGAGTTTTTCAGTCTCGGTGGCGAAGGCACCGAGGTTGAACATCCAGAAGGCATGGAGCCGGATGGGATGTCCGTCGGTGAAATGCCGGAAGACCAGCTGAACCCGGACCTGCGGAAAACGTTGGGCGATCTCATCGACCTGCCGGCGAAGCCGCTTGCTCTCAGCGGGAGTGAGCGCCCCGCTGCTGTCGCACACTTCCGGCTCGATCCTCGGCACCGGCCCCAGCAGTTGCGCCGCCCGCCGCAGATCGAGCCGGCAGCCGGGGCAGTCCGGGCTGGTCTCCTCAAGGGCGGTGTCGCAGTAGGGGCAGCGCATCGGGCTCAGTCCTCTTCCTCTTTTCCGTCATCCCCGGCGTCCTCGGGAGCATCCGGCCGGATCAGGACCTGGATCGCCCGGTCCTTCCCGAAGTAGTCCGTGGCCAGTTGATTGATCTCCTCCAGGGTGATCGAGGCGATGTCCTCCTCGCGATCGCGGGCGAGTTCGAACATCTCCGCTTCGATGGTGCTTCCCGACATCACGTTTCCGAGCCAGTAGCTGTTGTCCCGAAGCGACTTCTCGATGTCGGCCAGCGCCGGGTTGCGTGCGCGGTCGAGCTCGTCCTCGGTGGCCCCGCCCGTGGCGAGTTCGTCGGCGAGGTTCACGCTCACGGCGGTGAGTTGCGGGATGTTTTCCGGAGTGCCGCGGCTCAGGGCCATCAGGAAACCGAAGTCCTCAAGTGCGGTGGACCCGCTGGCTCCGGCCTGCGGACTGTACGATGCTCCTAGTTCTTCCCGGATCTCCTCGCGAAGGCGATCGCCGAGAATGTCGGCAAGGATCTGAAGCCGGCGGAACCGGCGGCGATCCTCCCGCGGGCCGGGGCACTTCCAGACGATGGCCGCCTGGCCTTGCGGAATCTTGCTTTCGAAGGTGAAGGTCTTCGTCTGGGGCGCTTCCGGAAACTCCACACTCCGGTCGAGGGCCGGGGCCTGCCAACGATCGGGACGCTGCTCGATGGCGCCGAAGGTTGCGAGGATCGCCGGGATCAGGGAGTCGGGATCGAAGTCGCCCACCACGTTGAGTTCGACGGAGGCGGGCGTGAAGTCGCTGCCCAGCCATGGCTCGAGATCGGACGCCTCGTAGGCGAGGAAAACTTCCGGCTCCCCCGGAAACGAGAATCGCGGATCTCCGCCACGAAGCCATGAGGACATTTCCTGCATCGGACCGCTCGGGGTGTGCTTGAGTTGCTGGAAAAGCATCGGGACCGCCTTCCGAAATTGCTCGATGGCTTCGTCGCGGTAGGCCGGGTGGAGCAGCCGGGCGGTCATCAACTGAAGCTGGGCTTCGAGGTCGTCGGGGGTCGTGCCGCCCGAGATCGAGAAGTGGTCCTCCTGCACCGAGAAGCCGGCGCTGACGTTCCTGCCGGCGAAGATCTGCTGGAGTTCGTCCGCCGAATGGACCCCGACCCCGGCCTCGTTCACGACCGCCGTGGCGAAGTCCGCAAGCCCGGGCTTGTCGCTCGGGGCGGTCAGGCGCCCGTAACCGATCCGGGCCTTCAACTGGATCCGGTTCTTCTCGAAGTCGGTCGGCTTGAAGTTCACCGTGACCCCGTTGCCCAGCACCAGCCGGGTGATCCCGAGACCCTCGATTTCCTGCTGCGAGGCGATCTTTCCGGCGTCGCCGAAATCGGTGTAGGCGAAGCTCTTCACCTCGGCTTCTTCGGGTGCCTCGACGGGGACTTCCGCGGCCGCGCGGTAGGCCTCGAGAAGGGCCTCCCGGGCACCATCGGGTTCCTCTTTCGTGGTCAGGATGAGATAGACGCCCTTGTCGGCCCAGAATCCGCGGAAGGCGGCGTGACAATCGGCCGCGGTGAGTTCATCGAGCGCGGTGGCGACGACCTCGAGGTCGGTCGCCGGATCGGTCAGGACGCGTCCGTCATTGATCGAGCGGGTAATGCCGGTGGCGAGATCGCCCGACTGGCGGCTGTCCTTCGATTCGACCGCCTGCTCGTAGCGGTTGAGGGTGTTCGCGCGGGCTTCCGCGAACTCGGCGGCGGTGAAGCCGTGTTCAAGCGCGCGGCGGAACTCCTGCTCGAGCACGGCCGTGGCATCGGGCCAGCGATCATCCGCCACGGCGACATCGATGCTCCCCAGCGTGACGTAGTTGAAGAGGTCCGAGCGGGAGGCGGAGCCGCCGAGGATGGGCGAGCCCTCCTTCTTGGCCAGCCGGTCGAAGCGGGTGCCGAGCATCGAGTGGGCGAGTGCCAGGCGGAGCTTTTCGACCCGTGTCTCCCGGCGATCCGGCAGCGGCGTGTAGGCCTCGATGGTCAGCAGTCCGAGCTCGGTGGCGGAGACCTCCTTGTCGGCGAAGACAAAGGCCTCGACGCCCTCGGCTTCGCGAATCTCACCCAGCTTTGGATCGGTGCCGGGGCTCTCCGGATTGGTCAGCGATCCGAAGGCTTCTTCAATCCGCCGTTTCGCGTCCCCGGGATCGATGTCTCCCACCACCACGAAGGTCATGCGCTCCGGCGCGTAGTAGCTTTCGTAGAATTCGACGAAGCGCTCCCGTGGCGCGTCGCGGATGACCTCCTCGACGCCGATCGGGAAGCGTTTGGTCAGCAGCGAGTCGGGCATCAGGGTCTCGAACTGCTTCAGCATGAGACGGTAGTCCACCGAGTCCCGCGAGGTCTTCTCGGCGAGAATCACACCGCGTTCCTTGTCGATCTCGTCGGTCTTGAGCAGCGCGCCATCGGCGAAGTCGCGCATCACCGTGAAGCCGAGGCCCAGCATCTCATCACTGAGGTCGGGAAGATCGAGCATGTAGACGGTCTCATCGAAGGACGTGTAGGCATTGACGTGCGCGCCGAAGGCGATGCCGAGCCGCTGCATGCGGGGGATCAGCTCTTCGGGGGTGAAGTTCTTCGAGCCGTTGAAGACCATGTGCTCGAGGAAGTGCGCCAGTCCGCGCTGGTCCTTCCTTTCCATCAGCGAGCCCGCCTTGATGTGGAGCCGGATGCTGACCCGCTCGGGTGGCTCGCCATGGGGCAGAATGATGTAGCGCATGCCGTTCTCCAGATTGCCGAAGACCGCCTTCGGGTCGGTCGGGAGGTCGCTTTCGTCGTGAGGCCAGGCGACGCTCTGGGGGTCCGAAAGGCTGGGCTGCCTGGTGCCGGCCGCCGCTTCGGAAGAGGGTGTCTCCTTCGGCGATTCCTTGGGTTCGCCGGGTTCGGTTTCCGGCCGGGTGATCATGACGACCAGCGCGGCGACGGCCAGCAGCAGGGTCAGGACGATGGGAGCGGGATTCCTCATGGCCGGACGGTGACGAGGGCGCGGGGGGCTGGCAACGCCGAATCCCGTTCCGTGGCCGCTTTGGATCCGAGAATTCCTATTGCCAAACGGGGGGCGGCATGCTGTTTTCGCCGCCCGTCGTTCTACTCGACCCAAAACGCGCACGTGGCGGAATTGGTAGACGCGCATGATTCAGGTTCATGTGTCCGCAAGGACGTGGAGGTTCGATTCCTCTCGTGCGCACCATCACAGTGGGTCGGACAAGGATCCCAAGGGTCCGCGGAGACCCTCTCTTTCTCTTCATCGTCCGGTACTGGATCAGCCCAAGAAGCTACCCTTCACAGTGGTTCGGTTTCAGGGACCCACATTCCCCGTTGTGCCACGGACTGCCCGGCACGATGTAGACGGTCTGAGTGTCCCGCTCACCGAGCCAGTCGCCCCGTCTGCGGGTCACGAACTCGGGCCCATTGTCCGGGCGGATGTGGGCCCTGTTGTCAGTGGGAATCATCCCAGCGCCACGTCGAGAATCATCATCAAGGTGAAGCCGACGATGCAGGACAGGGTGGAGAGGTCGATCCGTCGGTTCGCTTGGGATTCGGGGATCAGCTCCTCGATCACGACGAAAATCATCGCGCCGGCCGCAAAACACAAAGCCCAAGGCAGGATGATCCCGACCTGCGTCACCAACCATGCCCCCAGGAGCGCCGCCACCGGCTCGACGATCGCCGACAGGTGCCCGACGTGAAAGCACTTCCATCGCGACAGTCCGGCCCGTCGCATGGGCATCGCCACCGAGATCCCTTCCGGGAGGTTCTGGATCCCGATGCCGGCTGCCAGCGCGATGGCCGAGGCGTAGTTGCCTCCCAACGCGAAATCCGCGCCGCCGGCTGCGGCACCGAACGCGACGCCCACCGCCAGTCCCTCGGGGATGTTGTGGATGGTCATCGCCAGAAAGAGGAGCGTGCTCTGCTTGAGCTTGCTTCGCGGTCCCTCGGAGTGCTGCAGCGCCGGATGGAGATGGGGCACCAGAGCGTCCAGTCCCCGCAGCACCGCAGCCCCCAGCAGGAATCCACCCGCCGCCACCAGCCATGCGGGCGGGCCCGCCGAGCTTTTCGCAATCTCGATGCCCGGAGCGAGCAACGACCAAAAACTGGCGGCGATCATCACGCCTCCAGCGAAACCCAGCATGGCGTCGTCGAGGGCGGGCGGGAGGCTGCGCTTGAAAAGAACCAGGGTGGCCCCCAGCAGGGTCATCACCCACGTAAAGCCTCCTGCCAGCAGCGCTTGGACCCATGGAGAAAGTTGGGTGAACCATTCGGGCATGTCAGCCAGGCGTTTCTCCTCTGAGCCCGGGTCACGAGCGGCCGCGGACGCGCGCGCTGAGACAGTCCGCCGATCCAGAGTCGAAGCCGGATCGCTTGGCGCTCAGCGGGCGTCGGAGTTTCGGACGGCTCATTCCTCGGTGACGATCCGCTCTTCCTCCACGCCGAGCTCGCGGAGCGCGGTGGTGACGTCTTCCACCATGTCCGGAGGACCGCAGACGTAGAAATATTGTTCGAAGTCGTCGATCTGCTCGGCCAGCAGTTCCTTGTCGATCCGGCGCGTCGGGTAGGTGGCGCTCTTCTCGTCGGTCACCAGGAAAAGCGCCCGGTCTCCAAGCAAGCGCTTCAGTTCTCCGGCGAGGATAATGTCGCTTTCCGTGTCGTTGGAGAAGATCAGCCGGTTGCCGTCGAGCTCGCCGCGATGGTGGAGGTCGCGCAGAATGGCCAGGAAGGGCGTCACTCCCGCGCCCCCCGCGATGAAGACCCCGGGCCCCTGGTAGGTGATCGCGCCCCACGGGTCTCCAATTTCCAACTCCTCGCCGACTTCCAGCTCGGCGAGGCGGTCGGTGACTCCGTCGCGTTCGGGGTAGATCTTGATCGTGAACTCCAGCTTCGGATCCTCCGGGAGGGAGGAGAAGGTGAACGGGCGCTTTTCGTCCTTCCAGTGGTCCTTCGGGATCGAGACCTCCGTGGCTTGGCCGGGCTTGAACTCGAAGTTTTCGGGTTTCGTGGTCACGAAGCGTCCGACGTCCGGCGTGAGCGATTCGATCTCCTCGATGGTGACGGTGTGGGGTGTGGACATAGGATGGTGGGGAGGTATTGAACGGGATGTTCCGGCCTTGTCGGGACCGCGGGCAGGCGCGGGGCCGGAATGCGCCGCGACAGATTCGCCGCCCCGGCGACTCAGGATAACGACGATGGCAGCTGGGTGCGGTCCGGTAAATCAGCGGGCGTTCCATGCCGGCGTGCCCGGGCCCGCCTAGCAGCCGTACGCGGATTCACTAGTGTAGCCCGTCCAACAGATTGGTAGTTTTTGGAACCGCAGATTAAGGGGATTACGCAGATTTTAAGAGTCCAGAAAATCTGCGTAATCCGT